>CBFIHY010000124.1:0-4351 GCA_965662315.1 Alphaproteobacteria bacterium | reverse complement strand
AAACCTGACCGCCGCCGGTGAAGTGCATCTGGACGAAGCCGCTATTTTACGGTTTCGGCGCGGCTATGTGCAGGCCTTTGGCACGGTGATGGATGAAGACCCGCTTTATGCAGCGATTAGCGATGGCGCACGCTATCAGGGCATGGAGCATTGGCTGCCGCTGTTTCATGATACGCTCGAAACCGTTTTCGACCATTGCGGCAATGCGCTTTATGTGGCTGATGACCAAACCGAAGGGGCACTTTCAGACCGCTATGAGCAAATCGCCGATTATTATCAAGCGCGCGAAGATGCGATGCAGGCCGATGTGAAAGAGAAGGACGGGCGACGGGTGATAAAGCCGCTGGCGCCGGAAGCTTTGTATATTATGGATGCCGAATGGCAGCAAATACTGGGCGAGGCGCGTTGGCGCAGCATTGGTGCGTTTGAGCACCCCGAAAGCGACACGTCGATTAATTTAAATGGCAAGGCCGGTCGCAGTTTTGCGGCCGAGCGCAAGCAGCAAGATATCAATCTGTTTGATGTCGCCGTATCGCACATTGCCGCCGAGCAAAATGCCGGACGCAGCGTGCTTATCGGCGCATCCAGTCGCGGTGCATTGGAGCGTTTGGAAACCTTGCTGAAAGAGCATGGCGCGCCGCCTTTGCAACAAATAGAAAGCTGGCAGCCGCCGCAAGTCGGGCAGGGGCCGCGGCTGGCGGTTATCGGCATGGAAAACGGGTTTATAGCCGAAAACCTATCTGTGCTGACCGAGCAGGATATTTTGGGCGATCGGATGGTACGCCGCCCGGGTCGCAAAAAAGCGGAAAATTTCCTTACCGAAGCGTCCAGCCTGACACCGGGTGACCATGTGGTGCATGTCGAGCATGGCATTGGTCGCTTTGAAGGGCTGCAGACCATTGATGTTGGCGGTGCGCCGCATGATTGCCTGAAGCTGGTTTATCACGGCGACTCGCGGCTGTTTCTGCCGGTTGAGAATATCGAATTGCTGAGCCGTTTCGGTGGCGATGATTTGAGCGTCAATCTCGATAAGATTGGCGGTGTCGCGTGGCAGATGCGCAAGGCGCGGCTGAAAGAAAAAATCAAGCTGATTGCTGATGAATTGATTAAAACCGCAGCCGAGCGGGCGATGCGAGAGGGCGAAGTTATGGCCCCCGATATCGGCATCTATGACGAGTTTGCCGCGCGCTTCCCCTATGAGGAAACCGAAGACCAGCTGGATGCGATTGAAGCAGTGGTTGATGATTTATCCAGCGGGCGGCCAATGGACCGTTTGATTTGCGGTGATGTCGGCTTTGGAAAGACCGAAGTCGGCTTACGCGCCACCTTTATTGCCGTCATGGCCGGAAAACAAGTGGCCATTATTGCGCCGACCACCTTGCTGGCCCGTCAACACGCCAAAACATTTCAGGAGAGGTTTGCCGGTCTGCCGATTAAAATTCGCGAATTATCGCGCTTGGTCAGCCAATCTGCCGCCAATGAGACGCGCGAAGGGTTGAAATCGGGCGAAGTGGACATCGTTATCGGCACGCACGCTTTGCTGTCCAAAACCGTCGGGTTTTCGCGCCTTGGCTTGGTGGTGGTTGATGAAGAGCAACGCTTCGGCGTCAATCATAAAGAGCGCTTGAAGCAATTGCGCGCCGAAGTGCATATGTTGACGCTAACCGCAACGCCAATACCGCGGACGCTGCAAATGGCGCTAACCGGTGTTCGAGACTTATCCTTGATAGCCACGCCGCCGGTCGACCGTCTGGCTGTGCGCACATATGTGACGCCGTTTGATACAGTGGGTTTGCGCGAAGCACTGCTGCGCGAGAAATACCGCACCGGCCAAAGCTTTATCATTGTGCCGCGTATCTCCGATTTGGCTGAAATTGAGCAGTTTTTAGCCGAAAATGTGCCCGAAATTCGGTTTGTCACCGCGCATGGACAAATGCCGGGCAGCGAACTGGAAAGCCGAATGAATGCGTTTTACGACGGGCAATATGATACGCTTGTCTCAACCTCGATTATTGAGAGCGGTTTGGACATTCCCTCCGCCAATACAATTATCATTCACCGCGCCGATATGTTTGGACTGGCGCAGCTTTATCAAATGCGGGGCCGCGTTGGTCGCTCAAAGACACGCGCTTATGCATATCTTACATATAATGAAAACAATGGCTTAACAGATACAGCTGAGAAACGACTTAAAGTAATGCAGTCGCTAGACAGTCTCGGTGCCGGTTTCAATCTGGCGTCATATGACCTCGATTTACGCGGCGCAGGTAATTTGGTCGGAGAAGAGCAATCGGGGCATATTAAAGAAGTCGGTTACGAGCTTTATCAGGCAATGTTGGAAGAAGCGGTTTCTGAAAGGCAAGGGCAAGCCAGTGAAGAAAGCTGGGCGCCGACCATTAATGCCGGTATTTCGGTGCTGATACCTGAAAATTATGTGCCGGACCTCGATTTGCGCATGGGGCTGTATCGGCGTCTCTCCGGATTGAACGACCGGGCTGATATTGACGGTTTTGCGGCCGAAATTGTCGATAGATTTGGCAAAATGCCCGAAGAAGTGCGCCATTTATTGGATATTCTGAGCATTAAAATCGATTGCATGGCGGCCGGTATTGAGAAAATCGACGCCGGCCCGAAGGGCATTGCCGTATCGTTCCGCAATCAAATCTTTGCGCAACCTGAGAAATTGCTGGCTTATGTCGCTGAACATCAGGAGCGAGTTAAAATCAGGCCCGATCAAAGTCTTGTTTTCCGCGCCAAAGCAGAAGATGCCGATGACCGCCTTCGGATTGCCGGACAAGTAGCCGGAAGGCTAGCTGAACTGGCCGCCTGATTACTGAACGGCCAGCTTTTCCCGCGCTTTACTAAGGAATTTATGCAGGTATTCCGGCTCTTGCGCGCCCATCAGCAAAAACTTGCCACCGGCCAAAAATGCCGGCACGCCTTGAACGCCCATTTCACGCGCCGCCGCATCATCATCGCGGGTCGCCTCAATGTCGTTATCGCCTTCAAACAATTCAGCCAAAAGCGGTACATCCATGCCATGCATGCCTGCAATTTCCAGTAAAACGGCCACATCACTGACGTCTTTGCCTTGCTCGAAATAAGCGCAAAACAACGCCTCTGCAATTTGGTGCTGCTGGCCGGTACTGGCCGCCCAGCGAATTAAGCGGTGCGCATTCAGCGTATTCGGCGTGCGGGTTATCGCCTCAAAATTCCAATTAATGCCGGTGCCCTCGGCCGCTGCCAGCACATTCTTGAAAATTTGCTTGCCGCCATCGGGGCCGAATTTTTTCTTCATTTGCTGTTTGCGATCATATCCTTCAGGCGGCGTTGTCGGGTCGAGCTGGAAAGGCCGCCACATTAAATTCAAACGAACCCCCTCAAGCGAGCCTAAAGCCTCATCCAGCTTTCGCTTGCCGATAAAACACCAAGGGCAAACGACATCAGAAATCACGTCCAATTGCAGCACCGGCAGTTCAGATTTTTCAGTTTCGCTCATTTGCGCCTCCCGCTTTTGTTTATAGTGGCAAAAATTAGGGAACTCTGTCAAAGTGCGCGCCATAATAAAGGGTAAGTGATGACGGATTTAACGGGTCAAACAGCATTAATCACCGGCGCAAGCTCCGGTTTGGGTGTGCGATTTGCGCATGTTTTGGCGCAAGCCGGCGCAAAAGTGGTAATTACCGCGCGTCGTGCTGAAAAATTGCAACAAGTCGAAGCCGATATTGCAGCGCAAGGTGGCACCGCCAAAGCGGTGTCGCTGGATGTAACCGACCTTGAAGGTATTGAAGGTTTTTTTGACAGCTTAAAAGAACAAGATCTGTTGCCCGATATTTTGGTCAATAATGCCGGTATGAATGTGGTGAAACCGGCCTTGGAAAATACGCCGGAAGATTATCGCCAAGTGCTGGATACAAATTTAACCGCGCCGTTTTTTCTGTCGACGGCCTTTGCCCGTCATCATATTGCCAATGATAATCCGGCGCGCATCATTAATATTGCCTCGGTTGGTGGCTATCGTGTGCTGCCGGGCAATACCAGCTATTGCGTGTCGAAGTCAGGCATCATCATGATGACCCGCAGTTTGGCGCGTGAATGGGCGCGTTATAATATTAATGTTAACGCCATTTGCCCCGGCTATATTGAAACCGAGATTAATGATTTTTGGTGGCAAACCGATGGCGGCAAAAAGCAGATTAAGTCTTTTCCGCGTCGGAGATTGGGCGAGGCCAGCGATTTGGACGGCACTTTATTGCTGCTGGCCGGGCCGCATGGTAGAGGCATGACCGGCTCGTCCATTACTGTGGACGACGGACAATATATATAGAGGTCACGTGATGCTGATTGACAG
>CBFIHY010000123.1:412-4356 GCA_965662315.1 Alphaproteobacteria bacterium | reverse complement strand
TTAGTCGACGGGCAGGGCAATTTCGGCAATGTCGATGGCGATAATGCCGCCGCTATGCGTTACACCGAAGCGCGGATGACCGAGATTGCCGGACTGCTGCTGCAAGACATTGATAGCGATACGGTTGATTTTCGGGCGACTTATGATGGTGAAGACGAAGAGCCGATTGTGTTGCCCGCTGCGTTCCCAAATCTTTTGGCCAATGGTGCGTCAGGTATTGCGGTCGGTATGGCGACCAGTATTCCGTCGCATAATGTCGATGAATTATGCGCCGCCGCATTGCATCTTTTAAAAGCGCCGAATGCGCGCATTGATACGCTGATGGAGCATGTGCAAGGGCCGGATTTCCCGACCGGCGGCATTTGCATTGAAAGCTCTGAAGTGCTGCGCGAGGCTTATGCGACAGGACGCGGCTCCATGCGGGTGCGGGCGCGCTATGAGATTGAGGATATGGGGCGCGGTACATGGCAAATTGTCATCACCGAAATTCCCTATCAGGTTCAAAAATCGCGATTGATTGAGAAAATCGCCGAATTGATGAACGCCAAACAGCTGCCCATGCTGGATGATATTCGCGATGAAAGCGCGGAAGACATTCGCATTGTTATTGAGCCGAAGAGTAAAAACCTCGACCCGCAGCAAGTTATGGCGGTGCTTTATAAGCAAACCGATTTGGAAAGCCGCTTTTCGCTGAATATGAATGTGCTGGACAGTGAGGGCGTGCCGCGCGTGATGGGCTTGCGCGAGGCGCTGACCCAATGGCTGCAGCATCGCAATAATGTGCTGGTGCGCAAATCGCAATTCCGGCTTGATAAAATTATTGCGCGCCTCGAAGTGCTGGACGGTTATCTGATTGCTTATCTCAATCTGGATGAGGTCATTCGCATTATTCGCGAGGAAGACGAGCCGCGCGATGATTTGATGAAGGCCTTTAAGCTGACGCAAGTGCAGGCTGACGCGATTTTAAATATGCGTTTGCGCGCTTTGCGCAAGTTGGAAGAGCAGGGTATTCGTGCCGAGCATGCTGAATTGTCGGCGGAGATGAAAGAGCTGAAAGCACTTTTGGCGTCCGACAAAAAACAGCAGGAGATTATCGCCACGGAAATCAAAGGATTGCGCAAGCAATTCGGCCCGAAAACCGAGCTAGGCAAGCGGCGTACCGTATTTGAAGAAGTCAGCGGCGAGGAAGAAGTATCGCTTGATATTCTGGTTGAGAAAGAGCCGGTAACAATTGTCTGCTCTGAAAAAGGTTGGATACGGGCGATGAAAGGCCATGCTGAAAATGGCAGCAAGCTGACTTATAAGGATGGCGATAAGGCAGCGTTTGTGCTGCATGCCATGACCACTGACAAGTTGCTGTTGTTTGTTTCCAATGGCCGCGCTTACACGCTTGATGTTGCTAAACTGCCTGGCGGGCGCGGCAATGGCGATCCGGTACGGATGATGCTGGATATTGAACCGGCGGAAGAAATTATCGAAATTTTTGTGCACCAGCCGGATCGCAAGCTGTTGGTTGCGTCGCGTGTCGGCAATGGCTTTGTGGTTGAAGAAAGCGAAATGATTGCCAATCGGAAAGCCGGCAAACAGATTTTGAACGTCAAAGCGCCGGATGAAGCGGCGATTTGCACGCCGGTTATCGGCGACCATGTGGCGGTGCTGGGCGAGAACCGTAAGCTGCTATGCTTTGCCCTATCTGACGTGCCGGAAATGGTTCGCGGTAAGGGCGTGCGCTTGCAACGCCATGGCGACGGGCATTTGGCTGATGCGCGCTGTTATAGCGAGGCGGAGGGGCTTAAAATCATCGATAAGGCAGGCCGCGAACGGGTCTTTGACGATTTGTCAGAATGGAAAGGCTTGCGCGCGCAGGCCGGACGTGTGCGCCCGAAAGGCTTTCCGGTTGATGGTCTGATGGGATTGGCGTTCCCCAATCGCTTATAAATTATTCGGTCAGCCGAAACGCGGCTTGCCCCTCATAATTCCAATATTTGACCCGCACCACATAATCGCCCGCGCTATAGCGTGGCGTATCCAACGGCACTTGTCGCACTTCTTCAATCACATCATTTTCGGCAATCGCAGCGCGCGAGATGGTCTCATCGCAGACATCGGGTTGCCGCACGGCTTGAATAAATGCGCCATTACCGGTGGTGACGATATAGCGAAAAACTTTGCATGGCCCATCGGCGGTTAACGGCATGGTCTCGCCGGTATTATTGACCAGCCGCAAGACAATCGGCAGCGGTGTGGTTTTGAAATTGCTCAATTGATGTTCAATCGGTGCGCCGACTTCGAGGCCAATTTCACCGCGACCGACACGCCCGTCGTCACGCGCCATAAAGCCGAGCACGGTAATAATCACAATAGCGGCGATGGTGGTAACCACCATATTCGGCATTTTCATTTTCTAGTCTCCAAACACCATTTCGGGCAGCCAAGTGGCCAATTGCGGGAAATAGGCAAGCAGGCCAAGCATGGCCAATTGAATAAGCACAAACGGAATGGCCCCGCGATAAATCTGTCCGGTGCTGACACTATCGGGGGCGACACCGCGTAAATAAAACAGCGCGAAACCGAAAGGCGGGGTCAAGAAGCTGGTTTGCAAATTCACTGCCATCATCACGCCGAGCCAAACCGGATCGACATCCATGGCCAGCAAAATCGGCCCGACAATCGGCACCACAACAAAAATAATCTCGATAAAGTCGAGGAAGAAGCCCAGCGCAAACATAATCAGCATAACCAAAGCGACGGCGGCCCATTTGCCGCCCGGCAAATCTTCCAGCAAGGCTTGAATGGTTTCATCACCGCCAAGCCCACGAAATACCAGCGAGAACAGAGCCGCGCCGATGAGAATGACAAACACCATCGATGTTGTATGCGTGGTGGCACGCACCACATTGCGCAACACATCTTCAGCCCATGCGCGTTTCAAGCTGACAAACAGCGCGCCGGCCAGTAAGCCGCAAAACCCGAATGCAATGGCGATACCAAGATAGCTTGAGAGGTCGATATCATCGCGATTAAGACGCAAATCAACCATGCCGTTAAGGGCGACCAGACCGATAAGCGATAACGCGCCGAAGCGCATCAGCCAATGGCCATTGGTCAGTTTTTCACCGGCTAACAAAATTGTGCCAACCGCGCCGACAGCCGCCGCTTCGGTTGGCGTTGCAATGCCGCCCAAAATGGAGCCGAGCACGGCGATAATAAGAAAAATCGGCGGCAACAAAGCTTGCAATAAAGTCGGCAGGGTGACGGTTTCGTCCATTTCGGCTCGCGGCGCTTTATGCGGCTGCGTATAGGCAATGAAAAGCTGATAGCCGATATAAAAGCCGACCAGCACCAAGCCGGGCAAAAGCGAACCGGCAAATAATTCACCGACGGACACTGTATCGGGCGAGAAAATGCCTTGTTCCAATTGTGCTTTTTGATAGGCATTGGCAATCACATCGCCCAGCAGCACCAAAACAATGGATGGCGGAATAATTTGTCCCAATGTGCCGGCAGCGGCAATTGAACCTGCGGCCAAGGCCGGGTCATAACCGCGCTTAAGCATGGTGGGCAGAGACAAAAGCCCCATTGTGACGACCGTCGCCCCGACAATGCCGGTGGAGGCGGCCAGCAAAGCGCCGACAATGGAAACCGAGACGCCAAGCCCACCGCGCAAGCGCCCGAACAGCAGGCTCATATTCTCGAGCAAATCTTCGGCAATGCGGGCGCGCTCCAACATTGTGCCCATGAATACGAAAAGCGGCACAGCCATAAGCACTTCATTGGTCATTGTGCCGAAAATGCGCTGCGGTAGGGCGAAGAAAAAGCTGCTGTCGAAAACGTCGAAATAATGGCCGAGCAAGCCGAATGCAAAAGCGATACCGGCCAGCGTGAAGGCGACCGGAAAGCCGCTCATTAAAAAGGCGCAGGCAACGACAAACATCAGCAGGTCA
>CBFIHY010000123.1:0-402 GCA_965662315.1 Alphaproteobacteria bacterium | reverse complement strand
GCGGCACGCTGCGCCATAATGTGAGGCCGTTTTTAATGATACCGGATAAGGCCTGCAAGCCAATTTGCGCAGCAAATACCAATATCACGCTCTTCAATAGATAAACCGCCGGTATGCCGCTTGTCTCGCGTGAGCCTTCGCGCACTGACCATGAAATGCTGACATAATCCAGCGACACATAGGCAATCAATATCGCGAAAGGCAAAATGAAAAACGCGCATCCCAAAAGGTCGATAAGCGCCTTTCGATGGGCTGAGGCGCGGGCATAAAAAATATCCACCCGCACATGCTCGTCTTGTAACAGCGTGTCGGCGGCGGCCATCATAAACAACACGCCATGCATATAAACAATCGCTTCTTGCATCATGATGGAGCCAATGCCGAACACATAGCGCATCACCA
>CBFIHY010000122.1:0-4554 GCA_965662315.1 Alphaproteobacteria bacterium | reverse complement strand
CGCTTTGGCTTCCGCATCAGCGCCTGAAGGGGCAAGTCGTGCTTCGCCGCTCAGGGCCGTCGGTTCGCCGATGAGATAGCGGGCAGCGGTGAGCGGATAAATGCCGATATCGGGAATACCGCCGCCGCCGAGATTAATGTCGTAAAGTCGATGCTCCGGTGTGAAAGGAAAGGCAAAGCCGAAGCCGGAAGAAAAACCGGTAATGCTGCCAATCGCCCCGTCCTCAATCAGTTGTTTGGCCATATGCATGCGGGGATGCATGAGATACATTAACGCCTCAACCAGCAGCACATTGCGCCGCGCCGCTGTGCCGTAAAGGTCCAGCACTTGGCCTTGGTTGAGGCCAAGCGGCTTTTCACAAAGCGTTGCTTTGCCGGCCGCCATGGCCTGATGCGCCCAATCAATATGACTGTTATGCGGGGTGGCGATATAAACCGCGTCAATATCATCACGCGCCAATAAAGCCTGATAGTCGCCCAAGGCTTCGCCGCCATGCTCGGCACAAAACGCTTCCGCTTTGGCAATGTCGCGACTGGCGGCGGCCATCAAAATGCCGCTATGGCTGTGTTTTAAATCGGCGGCAAATTGCGCGGCAATATTGCCTGTGGCGAGAATGCCCCAGCGAATTTTATCAGACACGAAGAACTCCTGTTAACGGCGGGTCACTTTTACCTGCATGTCGGTATAGCCGTTAACGAAGTTTGATTTCAAGCGCACAGGTTCTTTAACAATTTCAATCTTCTCGAACTTTTCGAGAATTTGTTGCCACAAAATCCGCAATTGCAATTCAGCAACGCGCAGGCCCATGCAGCGATGAATACCAAAGCCGAATGATAAATGATTATTGCCGTTCGGGCGGTCGAATTTAACGGTGCGCGGGTCATCGAACACGTCTTCATCGTGATTGCCCGAATAATACCACATCACGACCTTGTCGCCTTTTTTGATGGTCTTGCCGCCAAGCTCGACATCTTCCAGTGCGGTGCGGCGCATATGCGAAAGCGGCGTTTGCCAGCGAATGACTTCAGCCACCATTTTATCAATCAATGACGGGTCTTCGCGCAATTTTGCAAACTCATCAGGGAATTTGTTCCACGCATTAATGCTGGCTGACATAGAATTACGTGTCGTGTCATTGCCGCCGACAATCAGCAACATCAAATTGCCGAGGAAGTTCATCGCATCCATATCTTTCGTGTTCGGGTCGCGCGCCAGCATGGAGACCAGGTCGAAGCTCGGCGCGCCATTGGCACGATTTTCACGAAGCTTGGTGAAATATTCGAGGCATTCGAGCAAATATTGCACGCGCTTTTCTTGACCCGGAAAATTATCCGAGCCTTCCATAGTGGTCGTCATATCCGACCAAAATGGCAGTAAGTGGCGGTCTTCAAACGGAAAGTCGAACAATGTGGCGAGCATTTGTGTTGTCAGTTCAATTGACACTTCGTCCACCCAGTTAAACGTTTCGCCTTCGGGCAGAGCGTCGAGCACATTATTGGTGCGCTCCCAAATCAAATCTTTAAAGCTGTCCAGAGCCGGTGGCGAAGCAATAGGCTGAACTGACTTGCGAATGGGCGCGTGTTCCGGTTGGTCTTTGGTGATAAAGGCCGATACGGCAAATCCCTCGACAGCCGGGCGGACGACGTTGTCGTCGATTTGAATGCCGCCAAATTGGTCAGATGATGAAAAACGTTTGTGATCAGTATCAACCGCGACGCAGTCTTTGTAGCGGGTGATGTGCCACATGGGGCCGAAATGCTCATTTTCGGCGAAATGCACCGGATCGTTTTCGCGCAATAGTTTAAACTGCTCTAAAACATCTTCGCTGGCGTAAAGTTCCGGACGTGCCATATCAAAGCCGTTATCCGGCATTTCAAAAGGTTTTTCTGCTGCACTCATTTTGCCCTCCCAAGCATTTCAAATAGCTTGGCCTAAATGTCGCAGGCTGGCAAGTCGTCGGATACGTTTTTAGTGGACGTGTTCGCGCTCAAGAATATCGCACTTGCGCGCTTCCAAAATCGGATAAAGTTCGCGCAAGGCAACCGGCGTTTTATCGAGCGGAATGCGCGGGTGCAAATGATGCACAATATGCGCTGTCATGCCCAGCGAACTCCAAACACCAAGCCAACTTTTAAAGCCACGCGTGTTTTTATAACGGCTGGTTTCATTGCCCGGATAATGCGGCAGCCATGACAGATAAACACGCAGATAAATGACGCCCAGCTTCAATGGCAACCACCATAAAAGCAACGCCTCAAGCGCATATCCATAGGCGGCGCAGGTAAAGAAAATCGCCATTTGCGTCAGCATGATGCCGATTTGCGTCAGATAGGCATTTTTTGCTTCTTCCGTGCCCAAGCGTTGCAGCGTATCGGCATAAGATTGCGCCGCCTTCGAGGCCGGTTGAAAGCCATCAATATTGACTTTAATCGTTTCCCAGAGGTTCTTGCCATTATTATAAATATGGTCGGGGTCAAGCTCCGGCGTATTGGCGTTTTTATGATGCTCCAAATGCGTCAGCTTCAGTACTTTATAGCTATATGCCATCGGAATAACCGAAAGATGGCCGATGGCTTCGTTGAGCCAGCGCAATTTTTCGCCCGGCCGCGCATAAATATCGTGCTGCGCCTCATGGCTTGGCAGATAAGACATTGTCACGTTAATTGTCGCGATAATAAAGCCGAGCCAGAGCGGCACCACGCCGGTAAAAACCAGCGGCCAAAGCGCCAGCCAGCAGCTCAGGTTCAAAATCGGCCAAATAACCATTGGGATGGATAGTTTATTGAGATATTTGCGCGCAATTTCGCGCTCCATTTTTGTCAGTTCAGCTTCGCTCAGCTTGCTGACATCATAATCGGCAATCGCCTTACTCATATCCATCTCCCATAGCGCCATGCAAACAATCCATAGGCGCCGCCAAAAACCATGCAGGCAGTATAAACATTTGTGGCAGAAGCATTGAGCGCCAAAAATTCACCAAGCGGCGTGCGCAAATAGAGTTCGGCCAGCACCGGGCCCAAAAACCCGATACCAAACCAAACCGGCATCATTTTCAAAATTGTCTCAATGACCTTTGCCATCCGGACATATTGTCGAATGGCAAAGGTATAATCAAGCAAAGATGACGACTGCGTCATCTTTTCATTAGGCTAGATTTTGCTCAGTGCTTGTTCAATATCAGCAATGATATCGTCCACATGCTCAATGCCGATAGACAGACGGACATAACCCGGCGTCACGCCTGAGGCGGCTTGGTCTTCGGCTGAAAGCTGGCTGTGCGTGGTGCTGGCCGGATGAATGGCCAGTGAGCGCGCGTCACCAATATTGGCGACGTGATACAGCAATTCCAGATTGTCGATGAATTTTTTGCCGGCTTCAACGCCGCCTTCCAATTCAAAGCCCATTAATGCGCCATAGCCGCCATTCATGACAGCGTCAGCGCGGGCGCGCATTTCGCCATCCATTAAAGACGGGTGAATGACTTTGGTGACGCCGCTTTGCTTGGTCAGCCATTCGGCAACCGCATTGGCGTTTTCACAATGAGCGCGCATCCGCAGGGCCAAAGTTTCCATGCCTTGCAAGAAGTTAAACGCATTGGTCGGTGACATGGCACCGCCAAGGTCGCGCAGCAATGTGGTGCGGGCTTTCAAAATATAGGCAATCGGCCCGAGCGGCTTCACCGCTTCGGTCCATACGGCACCGTGATAAGACGGGTCGGGCGAGTTGAGCATTGGCTGGCGCTCAACGCCTGCACCCTCCCAATCAAAATTACCGCCATCGACAATCAGGCCACCGATTGAGGTGCCGTGACCGCCAATATATTTGGTCGCTGAATAAACGACAATTGCTGCCCCATGGTCGAATGGGCGGCATAAAATCGGGGCCGCCGTATTATCTATAATCAGCGGGATGCCCATTTCGCGGCCGATATCAGCCACGGCTTTAATCGGGAAAACTTCCAATTTCGGGTTCGGCAAAGTCTCGGCATAAAAGGCGCGGGTTTTGTCATCCACTGCATTGGCGAAGTTTTGCGGGTCGTCCGGGTCCACAAAGCGCACTTCAATGCCCATATCTTTCATTGTGTTGGCAAACAAGTTCCATGTGCCGCCATACAGGCTGGTTGACGACACAATATTGTCGCCGGCACGGGCAATGTTTTGAATGGCCATAGTCGATGCGGTTTGACCGGAAGCGACGGCCAGTGCTGCTGCGCCGCCTTCCAAAGCGGTCACGCGCTGCTCCAGCACATCATTGGTCGGGTTCATGATGCGGGTATAAATATTGCCCAACTCAGATAGTGCAAAAAGGCTGGCTGCGTGTTCCGTGCTGTTAAACTGATAGCTCGTGGTTTGGTGAATGGGCACTGCAACAGAACCGGTGGTCGGGTCGGCACGCCAACCGGCATGAAGCAGCACAGTTTCAGTTTTCATATCAGACATTTTTGTCTCCTAATTGCTTTTTAATTGCGCATCGAGGGCACGCTGAGGGTGCATTCCGTCGACATATCCCATAAAAGGCGGATGGATGGAATAGCCAATCAACTCGCGCACCCGT
>CBFIHY010000121.1:0-4598 GCA_965662315.1 Alphaproteobacteria bacterium | reverse complement strand
TCATTGACTTCAAACAAGTCGATATCGGCAATTGTCAGACCGGCTTTCTCAAGCACTTTTTTGGCAGCCGGCACAGGTGCGTTCAGCATCAATGTCGGGCTGTCACCCATATTGGCAATCGCACGAACTTTGGCGCGTGCCTTCAGGCCATTGGCTTTGGCATAATCTTCTGAAGCCAGCAGCAAAGCAGCGGCACCATCAACAACACCTGATGAGTTGCCGGCATGGTGCACGTGATTAATCTCCAAATCCGGATAGGCTTGCGCCACCAGTTTACGGAAAGTTGTGCCGTCTTCATCAAGCGGAATATCAGCCAGCTTGGCAAAGCTCGGCTCCAATTCAGCAAGGCTTTCCGGCGTTGTTTGCGGACGCGGAAACTCTTCCTTATCGAGGGCCAATGAACCGTCTTCTTTGTGAACCGCAACCAGTGACTTGTCGAAGCGGCCTTCTTTAATCGCGCGCTCGGCATTTTGTTGGCTGACATAGGCCAGCGCGTCAACCGCTTCGCGGTCAATGCCTTCCAATGTTGCAATCGCATCGGCGCAAACGCCTTGGTGCGGCTGCGGATGCACATCGCGCAAACGCTTATTGCCGCTATCGAGGAACGGTGAGTCACTTTTGGCATCGGTGCCAAAGCGCGACATCATTTCCGTGCCGCCGGCGATTGTCATATCTTCCATACCGGACATGATATTTGTCGCGGCAATATTTACAGAGGTAATGCCTGAGCCGCAAAAGCGGTCGAGCGTCATAGCGCTGGAACGCACATCATAACCGGCATCAAGGGCTGCCATACGGCCAAGGTCGCCGCCTTGCGTGCCGCGCTGTGCGCTGGTGCCCCAGATAATATCGTCAACTTCCGCCGTGTTGATTTTATTGCGCTCAGCCAGTGCTTTCAGCACGGTAGCGCCCAAATGCTGCGGATGAATTTCGGTCAGGGCGCCTTTGCCCGGTTTGCCAATGCCGCGCGGTGTGCGGCAGGCATCAATGATAAATGCATCAGTCATGTGTGTTCCTCCAATTTAGAATTGCCGATACTTTGAAACTTGGAATCAGAAAAATCAACTGATATTGAACAGCGGCAGATTGATTTTCACAAATGGTTGGCTTGCATGAAACGCGGCGATATATTTGCCTCGTTACCAATTAAGGGCGCGGATATGGCCATAAAAAAAGCCGGTATTGTAGGGCTTCGCTATCGCAGCGGACGGGTTGAGGTTTGCGTTGTCAGTTCGCGCAAACACCCGGGCCGTTTGGTATTGCCCAAAGGCACGGTTGAGAAAAAGGAAAAGCCACGCCAGACCGCTATCAGAGAGGCGTTTGAAGAAGCCGGTCTGGAGGGGGAGGCGAGCAAGGCGGCGCGCCTTCGGATCAATCGACACGGCCGCAAGGTCAAGAAGTCGCGCGCTTATGCAGTCTATTATCCGATGCCGGTCAGCAAATTGGCAGATAAATGGCCGGAGCGTAAAACCCGCAGACGCAAATGGGTGCCGCTTTCCAGCTTGCCGCAAAAGAAAAAATATTCTTACGTTTGGCGTATTGTGCAGTCGATGGAAAATGGCGATAAAAAGGGCTGGAATAAGTTGATACGGCAATTACGCCGATCGAAACTTAGGAAAAGCGGAACAGGAAAATAAAATGGATTTTCAACTGACTGATGCGCAGCGTGAATTGCGCGATGCAGCGCGCAAATTTGCCCGCGCTGAAATGCCCGAAGTTGCAGCCTATTGCGAACAGAGCGGCCATCCGGTGAAAGCCGATATGTTGAAAAAGCTGGGCGAGATGGGATTTCTCGGCATTAACATTCCTGAAAATCTTGGCGGCATGGGGCTGGGCAATTTGGAAGCGCTTTTGGTGCTGGAAGAATTTGCCAAAATTTCATCCGCCTCGGCTTTTCCGCTATTTGAGGCCAATGTCGGGCCGGTGCATGCGCTGGTGCATTTCGCCTCTGACAAGCTGAAGCAGGAAATCGTGCCACAAGTCTGTAAGGGCGAAATGGTGCTGGCGGTTTCCATGTCTGAGCCGCAAGCGGGCAGTGCGTTGACCGATTTGACCACTAAGGGCGAAATTAAAGACGGCAAAGTGACCTTGAACGGGCAGAAGCGCTGGTGCTCCGGCGGCGGCCATTCTGACGGCTATCTGGTTTATTGCCGCTTATCTGATGACCCCGGTGCCAAGGGCATTGGCGCGGTGTTTGTGCATAAAGACACGCCGGGCTTGAGCTTTGGCAAACAGGAAGAACTGATGGGTTTTCGCGGCGTGCCCTCAGCCGATATTTTTCTCGATAATGTCACCGTGCCGGAAGACAATGTTGTGGTGCCGGCCGGTGGTTTCAGAAAATTGATGGAAGCTTTTGATTTGGAACGCTGCGGCAATGCCACTATGGCCTTGGGGCAAGCCTCCGGCGCATTGGAAGATGTGCTGGAATATGTGCAAGAGCGCAAACAATTCGGCAAGGAGTTGGTCGATTTTCAGGGCGTGCAAATCAAGCTGGCGGAAATGCAAATGAAAGTTGAGGCGGCGCGGCTGCTCATTCATCGCGCGGCGGTAAATGCAGAAGACGGTTTACCGAGCGTTATCGACAGTTCGGTCGGCAAATGTTTTTCCAATGAAATGTGCCGCGAAGTGACCGGTGCTGCCGTGCAATTAATGGGCGGTTATGGCTATTCGCGGGATTATCCGATGGAACGACGCATGCGCGATGCATGGGGCTGGGGTATTGCCGGCGGGGCGATTGATATTCAAAAAACCAATATCGCCGCCGCCATGATTGGCCGCCGCTTCGATCAGCGACGCTAAACCCGAACTCAAAAGCCTATTTCAAAAAATCAGGCATATTGCCTTCAAAAGCGTCACCGCTTTTGCCGGCTTTTTTACCGCTTTGCTTTTGCGGCTTCGCTGATGATTTGGTTTCTTTCGGAGGCGCTTTTTGAGCGGCTTTCGGCTTATCAGCTTTTACCGCTTGCGGCGCAGCATTTTCTTGCGGCGCAGGTGAGCCATTTTCAGCTTTGTCATTCGGCTTATTATTGCGGCGATTGCGGCCCAACAAACCGCGACGCTTGCCGCCGCCATTTGAGGTTTTTGCTTCGCCAGCGGTTTCGGATTTGGCTTTACCGCCATTCCTATCATTGCGCCGACGATTGCGGCCGCGTGGCTTGTCGTCGCCATCACCGTCAGTTGCGCTATCGGTTGGGCCAAAGGCCTCGCGGTCAATCTTGCGTTCAATCAATTCTTCAATCGCATCGACATATTTGGTGTCATTGCGGGTCGCCAAGGTAAACGCAGCGCCGGTGCGGCCTGCGCGTCCGGTGCGGCCAATACGGTGCACATAATCTTCCGCATGGGTCGGCACGTCGAAATTAAACACATGGCTGACAGCCGGAATATCCAGGCCCCGCGCTGCAACGTCTGAGGCAATCAGATAAGTCGCGTCGCCGGTTTTAAACTGGTCGAGCATTTTCAGCCGCATATGCTGGTCCATATCGCCATGCAGCGAGACCGCTTTGTAGTTATGCCGGTGCAGGCTTTTCAGCAATTCACCGATATCGCGCTTGCGATTGCAGAAGATAATGCCATTTGTCACTTCTTCTTTTTCAAACAAGTCACGCAGCGCTTCGCGCTTTTTCATCGGCGCCACTTCAATCAGCTTTTGTGAGACATTGTCATTGGTGGACGAAGGCCGCGCCACTTCAATCCGCTTCGGCGCAGAGAGAAACTGCTCCGACAGGCGGGTGATTTCCGGCGGCATGGTGGCCGAGAAAAACAGCGTCTGGCGGGTAAAGGGTATCATGCCGACAATCTTCTCAATATCGGGAATGAACCCCATATCGAGCATACGGTCGGCCTCATCAATCACCAGCACCTCAACACCGCGCAGCAACACGCCGCCGCGCTCAACATGGTCGAGCAGGCGGCCGGGCGTTGCAATCAACACATCGGCGCCGCGCATAATCGCTTGCTCTTGATCTTTAAAGCTCACGCCGCCAATCAGCAGCGCTTTGGTCAGCTTGGTATATTTGCCGTAAAGGTCGAAATTCTCCGCCACTTGTGCGGCCAATTCGCGGGTCGGCTCCAAAATCAGCGTGCGCGGCATACGCGCTTTGGCGCGGCCCTTCATCAACCGATGGATCATCGGCAGGGTAAAACTTGCGGTTTTGCCGGTGCCGGTTTGCGCAATGCCCAGCACATCTTGATTGGCAATCACTTGCGGAATGGCTTCGGCCTGAATGGGGGTCGGCTCAGTATAGCCGACATCATTAATGGCCTTCATTATTTCGGGGGCCAGCCCGAGTTCATCAAACGTCATTCGTTCTTTCCGTGTTGGCGTTTGGCAAGTCAGCATTTCCGATGAAAGCGATTGCGAAACGCGAAGCTGCGCCAGAATTGCGCGCTCAAGCCACCACGGCTTGACCTGTCTTCATGCGGCGAAACATAGACAGATTTAGCGGAAAGTAAAGGGGCGGCTGGCCAGCCTAAATATCCAGCATATCTTCGCCGGCGAAGGCGGCGTTTTCTTGGATGAATTTAAACCGCAATTCCGGCTTATTGCCCATCAGGTCTTTCACCGTTTTGGCGGTCGCTTTGCTTTCGTCATCAGG
>CBFIHY010000120.1:0-4639 GCA_965662315.1 Alphaproteobacteria bacterium | reverse complement strand
CTGCGCAGCAAATCATATTGCTCGCGCGAAGCCTCGGGGCGGCAATCTTCAGGCGTTAAATCGGCATTTCTTTTCAATATGCGGCGGAAACTTTTATGTGGTTTGAAGTCAGCGACAGCAACGCGCACAGACTGGCAAGCCGAGCAGCTATCGCAAGCCGGACGATAGGCGATGGTTTGGCTGCGCCGAAAACCGGCATGGGTGAGATTATTGTTAATGTCATCAGCTTGTTCGCCCGCCATATGGGTAAACAGCTTGCGCTCCATCTGCCCCTCAACATAAGGGCAGGGCATCGGGTCGGTTATGAAAAACGACGGCAGTTTATGTCCGGTGGACTGGTTCATTCATATTCCATAATCAGAAGCCGAAATAATACGGCGCGAAGAGTGAGTAAGTTAACCATAATAAAACAACCAGTGGAATGCCGGCGCGCATAAAATCGCTGAATTTGAAATTGCCCGGCGTCATAACCAGCAGATTTGTTTGATAGGCAATCGGTGTCGCAAAGCTGCAACTGGCTGCAAAAATCACTGCCATCACAAAAGCCATCGGGTCGACGTTTAAGGAAGCGGCCAGGCTGACAGCCAGCGGTGTAAACAAAACCGCGGTCGCATTATTTGATAAAAGATTGGTGGTCACGGCGCATAAAAGGAAGAAGGCCGATAGCACCAATGCCGGATTTTCATCACCGAACAGGCCAAGGAAATTGCTGCTGATATAAACCGCGCCGCCGGTGGCTGCCATCGCTTGTGCCATGGCCAATGCAGCCGCCACCACCAAAAAAATCCGTAAGTCAAAACCGCGTGAGGCTTGTCGCACATTCAGCACGCCGGTCGCCACCATGCTGACGGCACCGGCCAAAGCAGCCAGCACAATCGGCACATAGCCGGATGCGGCAGCAAGCACTGTGGCGGCAAAAATAAATCGTGCGGGACCGGCTTTTTCAAATCGCGGCAATTCGCGGGCCGACCATTCCATCAGCAATGTATCGCGGTGATGACGCAGGCTCTCCACCGCGCTTTGCTGGCCGATAACCAGCAACACATCACCGGCTTCAAGCCGCAAATCGCTCATCTCGTGCCGCAACATACGACTGCGCCTTTGCACGCCGACAATCAGGCAATCCGTTGTATGGGTGAAACCGGTTTGCCCGACGGCGCGATTGGCGATACGCGAGCCGGGGGCAACAACCAATTCAGCCAGCATTAAATCGCTATCGCTTTCAGCATGGGTCGGAATTTGGCCAATCAGATGAGTACGCAAAGGGTGGTCTTTTTGCGCCAGCGCATCGGATATTTCGCGCCTTGTCGCGGCAATATAAAGTTTGTCACCCGGATGCAGTTCATGATCATCAAAAGGCGGTAAAAACTTGCGGCCACCGCTTTCAATCATTTGCACGGTCATGCCGGATAGGGCCGGCAAAAAACCGGCTTTGGTTTGCGCACCGATAAGCGCATCGCCCGGGCGCAGACGCAATTCAATGATGAATTGGCGGCCGCTATCCGTATCGTCGGCATCTTGCCCGGCCTCGCGCGCTTGCAAAATACGCGGCATCACAAACAGCACATAAAGGCTGCCGACGCTCATCATCACAAGGCCCGGCACGGTCTGGTCAAAAAAGCCCAGCCGCACCATGCCGAGACTGTTGGAGGTTTCGGCCACCAGCAAATTGGTTGAAGAGCCGATAAGCGTCAGCATGCCGCCGAGAATGGTGATGAAGCTCAGACCCATCATATAAGGCCCGGCTTTCGCTGAAGCGCGCCCTGCCATGGCCACCAGAACCGGAATGGTCATTAAAACCACCGGTGTATTATTTAAAAAGGCTGACGAAATCATCGCGCCGATAAGCACCACCAAAATGGCCAATGTCGGCGTGCGCGAGGCGCGTCTTGAGGCTTGTTCAATCAGCTTTTCCAATGCGCCGGATTGAAACAATCCCTGCGCCATAACCAATAGGGCCATGATGGTGATCAGCGCCGGATTGGCGAAACCGGCCAATATATCGGCGTTTTGCAGCACCGGCGTGCCATCGGCTGAGAGCAGCGGCACGAAAGTAAACAGCAGCATGAGCGATATAATCACCAACAGTGATGTCAGTTCCATAGATACGCGCTCGCTGGCATAAGCCACCATGGCGACTAGAATTATCGCGAAACCGACCCACATATGTAATTCAGCAATCATGCGCCGAGTATACACCATTCGCATCTAATCCCTAGATTTACACGGCCGCATATTGCATAAGGTGCCACAAGCTTTTGCGAGACAGAGTTCAGTTTATGACAGACCAAAAAATATTAAGAGAGGCTTTCGGGCAATTCGGTACCGGTGTTGCGGTAATCGGCGTTGAAACCAGTAGCGGTCAGCCGGTCGGTTTGACGATTAACAGTTTCGCATCCGTCTCATTGGAGCCGGCGCTTTTGTCTTGGTGTTTGGCCAATGAATCGCAACTTTTTGAACAGATTTCAGTGGCCAAATCTTTCAGCGTCAATGTGCTGCAGGCGGGGCAGGTTGAATTATCCAATCGTATGTCGATGCCGGGTGATCATATTTTCGCCGATGATGAATGGCATAAGGGCACGCATGGCGGCATTTTTGTCAATGATGCGCTGGCTCATTTTGACTGCCGGGTGCATGATACGATTGAGGCCGGCGACCATTTGATTCTTATCGGTGAGATTTTGCAGGCTGAAATAAGCAATCACGGCGCCGCCCCTTTATTATATTTCCGAGGCGGCTATGCCGGTCTGGCGGGGGCATAAATGAACAAAGCGGCTTTTATCGGATTGGGCGTCATGGGCTATCCCATGGCCGGTCATCTGGCAAAAGCCGGACTGGATGTTTGTGTTTATAATCGCAGTGCCGAAAAGGCAGAAAAATGGGTTGCTGAATATGGCGGCCACAAAGCCGACACGCCGGCCGCCGCCGCCAAAGGAGCGGATATTATTTTCACCTGTGTCGGCAATGATGATGATGTTCGCGCGGTGGTGCTAGGCCCTGAAGGGGCTCTTTCCGGCATGGCGCAAGGCGCGATACTGGTCGACCACACAACTACGTCAGCCGAAGTGGCGCGCGAGATATCCAAGCGATGCACCGATAAGGGATGCGCGATGTTGGACGCGCCGGTATCAGGCGGTGAAGCAGGCGCACAAAACGGCGCGTTAACCGTGATGGTCGGCGGCGATGAAGCAAGTTTTGCCAAGGCCGAACCTGTCATGGCGCATTTTGCCCGTGCCAGCCGCTTAATGGGGGCCTCAGGAGCCGGTCAATTAACCAAAATGGTCAATCAGATTTGCCTTGGCGGCTTGCTGCAAGGGCTGTCCGAAGCGATAAATTTTGCCGATAAAGCAGGCTTGGATGGCAAGGCGGTTATCGATGTGATTTCCAAAGGGGCGGCGCAAAGCTGGCAAATGGAGAATCGCTTTGAGACGATGATTGACGATGAATTTGACTTCGGATTCGCGGTTGATTGGATGCTCAAGGATTTAAATATCTGTCTCGACGAAGCAACACGTAACGGCGCATCTTTGCCGATCACGGAATTGGTAAAAACCTATTATGAAGAGGTTCGCGGCATGGGTGGCGGGCGCTGGGACACGTCCAGCCTCATAAAAAGGCTTCGTGATTAAAACAAATAAAATCATTTGAAGTAAATAACTTCAATCAAAATCAATAAAAAAAATTAAGCCGCTTTTTCTAAACGACGCGGCGCTAGTACAAAATTAACCGTTTGCGTTTGTATTAGAGTAATTGTGTTTAGGTTTGAAACATCAGCCATTGGCGTAGCCGTATTGCGTTTTGACGTTCCCGCTGTTTCTAAAAGCAGTGTGGTTGCGCTCGCGCTTCTGCTCGCCAATTGTGCCGGCGGTGGCGGCGGCGGTGGCGCGCCGGATAATGAACCTACGGCACAAGCGCCACAAACCCCGCAAGCACCGGCCACACAAAATGCTTTTGAGCGCCCGACCGATTGGCAGACTGACCCGGACGTCTGGGCCGCTGACCCCGAATTTCAAAACCAAGCCGGATTGAACGCGATCAATGCCCAAGATGCATATGCACGCGGCCTTACCGGTGCCGGACAAGTCATCGGCTTTGTCGATACCGGCTTGGATGAAGGGCATATTGAATTTGCCGGTAAGAATATTCGCCTGAATGATCGCTCCGGTCTGCATGATGCGGATAATCCGCAATTATCGCACGGCACGGCGGTCGCTTCGATTGCGCTGGGCGCGCGCGGCTATGGTAGCGGGCTGCACGGCGTCGCCTTTGATGCAGACCCGGCTTTTTGGAGCTTGTTTCTTGACCAGCGCGGCAGCCTGTCAGTCAATGATGAGATTTTGACCAATGCAATTAATGCGCTGGAGGGCAGCGGCGCGCGCGTTATCAATCAAAGCTGGGGTTATGCCACGGCTCTGGATACCGGTTTGCTCAGCACGCAAAGGCGCTTTCTCGAATATAATTACGCTGACACGCTGAATGCCTTAAGGCGCGGCAATGCCATTCACGTTTGGGCAGCCGGCAATAGCGGGGCGGCGCATCCGGCGGCGTCAACCGCATGGCCGATATTCTTCCCCGAATTGGCCGGTCTTTCCATCAATGTCGTCGCCTTGGGTGGTGACGGTCTTATCGGACGCGACAG
>CBFIHY010000119.1:0-4699 GCA_965662315.1 Alphaproteobacteria bacterium | reverse complement strand
GGCCATGCGCGGGGCCGGTTGCACATATAATGATATGGCCGACAGCCAGTTAGATGCGCAAGTGGCGCGCACGGCGCTGCGGCCCTTGCCGTCCGGCCGCATCACGCAGCTTGAAGCATGGCTGTTTCTCGGCGCGCAATTATTTATCGGTCTTTTGGTTCTGTTATCTTTCCAATCGGTCTTGATGTTTTGGCTCGGCGTCATTGCGCTGCTGCCGGTGGCGATTTACCCATATATGAAACGCCTGACATATTGGCCGCAAGCATGGCTTGGCCTGACATTTAACTGGGGCGCGTTAATGGGCTATGCGGCGATTACCGATAATTTGGCACCGCAAGCCTTCGCGCTTTATATTGCCGGTTTTTTCTGGACGCTGGGCTATGACACGATTTACGCGCATCAAGATAAAGAAGATGACGCGCTTATCGGCGTCAAAAGCACGGCGCTATTATTTGCCGGTAAAACCAAACCGGCCTTGCTGGTTTTTTACGCCCTATCCATGGCGGCACTGGCCATAGCGGCTTGGCTCAGTCAAATCGGCTTTTTGTTTTGGCCGGCCTTTGCCATTGTTGTATGGCATTTGCTGATGCAAGTGCTGCGGCTGGATATTGATAATCCGGATGTTTGCCTGCAAATCTTCCGCGCCAATCGCAATACCGGCATGATGGTCGCCATCGCGTTCATCCTAGGCATTTTCTAAAAAACATCCTATATTCACTCTAACGCCGAAACTGGCGACAAAATAAAGAGCAAGGTTATGACAGAAACGGCGAAGCTTCGTTATAAAGCCAATGAATTGGTCAGCGATGCAGTTTTGAAGAAACTGCAAAGCCGCTCCAATTTCGTCGGGCTGGCGCTGATTGCCCATGCATGGGGCATGATTTTCGGTGCCATGGCGTTGTTTTATCTGTTTCCCAATCCGCTGACCTTTATTCTGGCTGTTGCGATTATCGGCGCACGCCAGCTTGGCCTTGCCGTGCTGATGCATGATGCGGCGCATAATGCGCTATTTCGCACGACCAATTGGAATAATTGGCTGTCGGATTGGCTATGCGGGTATCCGATGATGGCGCGCACAGACGCCTATCGGCGTTATCATTTGCAGCATCATATGCGCACCCAGCAAGATGATGATCCGGATTTGATTTTATCAAAACCGTTTCCGATTACCCGCGCCAGCCTGCGCCGCAAAATCTGGCGCGATATGAGCGGCCAGACCGGTTATCAGCAGAGAAAAGCGCAAATTCTCAATGCCTTTGGCAATAAAGAATTGGGGCTTGGCGGTCGGCTGAAGCATTTTTGGTCAAAGCTGGGCGGCAGCCTGATGGTCAATTTGGTTATTTTGGCGGCTTGCGCGACTTTGTTCCATTGGAGCTATTATGTGCTGTTCTGGGTGCTGCCGTTTTTGACCTATCATATGGCAATCACGCGGCTCAGAAACATTGCTGAGCATGCGATTGTGCCGGATAATAATGACCCGTTCCGCAATGCGCGCACCACGCGTGCCGGTTGGTTGGCGCGGATTTTCATTGCCCCTTATTTTGTTAATTATCATGTCGAACATCATTTGATTATGCATGTGCCGTGTTGGCGTTTGCCGCTCATGCATAAAACGCTTTTGGCAGACGGTTATGGCGAACGCATGGAAGTTTCGCCAAGCTATTTAGATGTTTTACGCCGTGCCACCTCGCGGCCCGATGATGAAGACAAGCCCGGTGATATCGTCCATGATGGACGCAATCGCCTGAAGGGTAATTTCACTGAAGGTTTTTCTGAACCCGCCTAATCGACAGGATGTCTGATGACTTTGGCCGACAATGAAGCCGCCAATATTGCTTTGGCGCATAAACTTATCGAAATGACAAAAGCCGCCGGAGCGGATGCCGCCGATGTGCTGGTCAGCGACAGTGCGTCGCTTTCCGTCTCCTGCCGCATGGGCACGCTGGAAGATACCGAACGGGCGGAAAGCCGAGATATCGGCCTGCGCGCGATGATTGGGCAAAAGCAAGCTTTTGTCTCCGGCTCTACCGTCGATGAGACGGCGCTTCAACAATTGGCACAGCGCGCCGTCGATATGGCCGGTGCGACGCCGGAAGACCGGTTTTGTGGCTTTGCACCGGAAGACCGATTGACCGATACCATTCCGGCGCTTGATATTGCAGATAGCTATGAGCCCGACGCTGATAAATTGCTTGATATGGCGGTCGCTTGCGAAGAGGCGGCGCGCGCCATTGACGGCATCACCAATTCCGAAGGAGCCGGTGCCGGATGGGGCCGCGCGACAACTGCTTTGGCCACCAGTCACGGCTTTTCAGGTGCCTATACCTCAACCAGTTTTTCAACCAGTTGCGCGGTTATCGGCGGCGAGGGCGACGCGATGGAGCGCGATTATGCCAGCCATTCAGCGCGCTATTTGGAAGATTTGGACGCGCCGGAAGATATCGGCACACGGGCCGGTGAACGGACCGTCAAGCGGCTCAATCCGCGCAAAATTGAGAGCACCAAAACCAATGTCGTTTATGACCCGCGCGTTGCTGCTTCTTTGGTCGGGCATTTATCGGCCGCCATTTCCGGCAGTGCAATCGCGCGTGGCACATCATTTTTGCGCGAGCATATGGGCGAAAAAATCATGAGCGATGCGATCACCATTTGCGATGACCCGTTGCGCCCGCGCGGGCTTCGCTCAGCCGGATTTGACGGCGAAGGGGTGAAAACGGAAATGCTGACACCGGTCAAGAACGGCGTCTTGCAATGCTGGTGGCTGGACAGCGCGTCTGCCCGCCAGCTTGAGACGCAAACCAATGGCCGCGCCGCCCGCGGTATTGGCGGCCCGCCTTCCCCCTCATCAACCAATCTTTATATGTGCGCCGGCAAAGACAGCGTCGACACTATGCTGAAAAATATCGGTACCGGTCTTTATGTGACCGAACTTATCGGCATGGGGGTGAATGGTGTGACCGGCGATTACAGTCGCGGCGCATCGGGCTTTTGGATTGAGAATGGTGAACTGGCCTATCCGGTGAGCGAAGTAACCATTGCCGGAAACTTGCAAGAGATGTTTTTGAACATGACGGCAGCTGATGATTTGGCGTTTCGCCGCGGTGTCAATGCGCCGACAGTGCTGGTCGAAAACATGTCACTGGCCGGTCTTTAAAAGCCAAAAGCCATCATCGCGCCACAATGTGCTATAAATTCGAATCATTAGGGCTATGCGGAGGGCGCACACGCGCCGTGACAGTTTGAGCGAAACACCTGCCAGCGAACAATTGACTGCCGGTCTGACGGCCGAGAAACTGGCGATTGTTCAACATAAATATCAGACCCGCCGGTCGCGCTCTGTGGCCTTGATTGCGCGCATGCTGCAAAGTTATTTGCGGCCTTATTTATGGCTCTTGGGTATCTCGATTTTACTGAATGTGCTGATTGCCGCCACTACCGGCGCGCTGCCATGGTTTATCCAGCAAGCGGTTGACGAGGTATTCAATAATAAAAACCAGACCATGCTGGTATTGATACCATTGGGTGTGGTCGCCATTTCGCTAACCAAAGGGGCGGCGACTTTCGGCTCCAATGTCATTATGAATTTTGTCGGCCAGCGCTCGACCGCCAATTTGCAGCGCGACTTATTTGCCCGTTTGGTGCGCGGCGACCTCGCCTATGTCGGGCAGCAGCATAGCGGCGCTTATATTTCCATTTTCATGAATGATGCAACGCGGCTGCGCGATACGGTGTCCAATATCATCATCACGCTGGTACGGCATTTACTGACCATTATTGCGCTGATTGTTTTCATGTTCACCATTAATTGGCATTTGGCGCTGATTTACACAATCATTGTCGTGCCGATGGGGATTTCTTCGATGCGCCGTTTGGGCCGTGTCACCCGCTCCGCCTCGCGAGCCGGATTGCAGGAAACCGGTGAATTTTCAACCCTCATAGCCGAGACGCTGAGCGGCTTGCGCATCGTCAAAGCCTATGGCCAAGAAAACGAACAAATTGACCGCGCCGGTTCAACCATTGATCGGGTGTTGGAATTTACCATGCGCGCTGTTCGCGCCCGCGCCGCCGCCAGTCCGGCGATTGAGGCTTTGGCCGGTATCGCTGTCGGGGCGATTATTTTTGTCGGCGGCTATCAATCCATGCAAGGCAATTTGACGGCCGGCGAATTTATGGGTTTCATCACCGCCCTTTTAGCGGTTTATCAACCGCTGCGCTCAGTCGCCAATATGCAGACCATTTTGCAAGAAGGTGTATCTGCCGGACAGCGCGTCTTTGCCATTTTGGACGCGCATGATGAGATTACCGATAGCGATAATGCCGCTGAATTAACCGTCACTGACGGTGCCGTGTCGTTTGACAATGTGACGTTTAAATATCAGGGCCGCGATGCGGCGGCGCTGAACGGCGTATCGATAGACGTTAAAGCCGGGCAAACTGTTGCCTTGGTCGGCGCCTCGGGTTCCGGCAAATCGACCTTGCTTAATTTGGTATTGCGGTTTTTTGACGTCAGCGGCGGCGACATAAAAATTGATGGGCAAGATATTCGCCGCGTATCGCTGGACAGCCTGCGCCGCGCCACCGCTTTAGTGACCCAAGACCCGTTTTTATTCGATGATACGATTGCCAATAATATTGCTTATGGCTCGCCCATGGCCGACCAAACGGCGATTGAACAAGCGGCCAAACAAGCGGCCGCGCA
>CBFIHY010000118.1:0-4830 GCA_965662315.1 Alphaproteobacteria bacterium | reverse complement strand
TGACCCAAAAATCGGTCGAAAAATTGCGCCAAATGACTTCGTTCAATAGCGCCAGAAAAATGAAAAACCCAACCCATCTTTTGGTCAGGCTGAGCCAACCGGCTGCTTCCATGCGCAAGGCTTCGCCCATCAGCATTTGCAAATAGCTTTGCCGCCGCGCCAAACCGAAGCTCAAAATCGCTGCGAAAAGCAAATAAACCAGTGTTGGTTTTATTTTGATGAAGGTCTCATCTTGTAAAAATAACGTCAGACCGCCAAACACGAAAACAAAACCGCCCGATGCCAATGTCATATTATTTGGCTTGCCGCCGCGCAGAAAAGTAATGGCCAGCGATACCGCCATGGCGGCCATAAAGCCGGCCGTGGCGATAAGCAAAGCATCGCTTTCAGGGCGGTCAAACCATGCCGCGCCGCGTGCGTTCAAAATAAAGAACACCAAAAGCGGCCCGAAATCTTCCAGAAATTTAGCCATTAATTCGCCTCTTCATCCAGCCCGACCAAAGCGCGGGCAAAGCTTTGCGCGCTGAAGTTTTGTAAATCATCAACCTGCTCGCCAACCCCGATAAAATAAATCGGCAGGCTCAGCTTTTGGGCAATGGCCACCAAACCGCCGCCGCGTGCGGTGCCGTCCAGCTTGGTCATAATCAAGCCACTGGTTTCGGCCGCCTTTAAAAATGCCTCGGCTTGCGCGACGGCGTTTTGACCGGTGGTGGCGTCGAGCACCAGTAAGCTTTCATGCGGCGCGGCCGCATCCAATTTACGAATGACGCGGGTAATTTTTTCCAATTCGGCCATTAAATTATCATTTGATTGCAAGCGGCCTGCCGTATCGATCATCAAAATATCAATCTTGTCGGCGCGCGCTTGCTCCAGCGCTTGAAATGCCAAACCGGCGGCATCTGCCCCGGCTGAACCGGCGACCACCGGCACATTGGCGCGCTGGCCCCAAACTTGTAATTGCTCTGAGGCGGCGGCGCGAAACGTGTCGCAGGCGGCCAACATCACCGATTTGCCGTCGGCCTGGAATTTTTTTGCCAGTTTGCCAATGGTGGTGGTCTTGCCCGCACCATTGACCCCGGCCAATAAAATAACCGTCGTGCCGCTCGTCGGCAGTGCGAAAGGTTTTTCAGCGATGACCAAGCGCGCGGCGATTTCTTCGGCCAAGGCTTGCCGCACGCCGCTATCATCCAATTGTGCCAAATCACGTCGGTTGCGCAAATTTTCAGTAATGGCGGCGGCCGTGGCAACGCCCAAATCGGCCATGATAAGCGCCTCTTCCAACTCGCCCAATGTCTCAGCCGATAATTTACGCCCGCCCATCAGGCCGGACAGGCTGCTGCCCAACGCATCTGATGAGCGCGATAAGCCCGATTTTAAACGCGACCACAGGCTCATAAGTCCGCCTCTTTAATGGCGTGTGGGCCAAGAATATCGGCTTGCAGCATGACGCCATCATTGCCGCGAATGCGCGCCATAACCAGCGTGCCGCTTTGGTGCGCGCCGTTAATTTCAACACGGGCAAAATTTTCTGCCCGCCCTTGGCTATGTTCCGCGTCCGATTTTTCAACCAATACGGATACGGTTTTCCCGTGCTGGCGGGCCAGCCAATCGGCCAAACGGTTTTGCGCTGCCTCACGCAAGCGGGCGGCGCGTGACTTAATCAGCGCGCCGTCAATTTGCGGCATGCGAGCGGCCGGTGTGCCGGGGCGCGGTGAAAACGGAAACACATGCACAAAGCTCAAATCGCAATCGTCAATCAGCTTTAGCGAGTTTTCAAACATCGCCTCGGTCTCGGTTGGAAAACCGGCAATTAAATCGGCGCCAAAAGCCATATCGGGACGCGCCGCTTTCAGCTTCTCACAAAAAGCAATCGCCTCGGCGCGAGAATGGCGGCGTTTCATGCGCTTTAAAATCATATCGTCACCGGCCTGCAAAGACAGATGTAAATGCGGCATTAAGCGGCTTTCATGCACCACCATATCCAAAAGCGACGGGTCAATTTCCACCGCATCAATCGATGATAATCGCAAGCGCGGCAAATCCGGCACGCGGTCCAAAATCGCCCGCACCAAATGCCCAAGCCCCGATTGGCCGCTCGCGCCAATGCCTATATCCGGCCCGTAAGAGGTGATATCAACACCGGTCAGGACAATTTCTCGGTGCCCGTCATCAACCAGTTTTTGGCACCGGGCGATGATGTCATCGACCGGCACGGAACGTGAATTGCCACGGCCATAGGGGATAATGCAAAAAGTGCAGCGATGGTCGCAGCCGGTTTGCACTTGCACAAAGGCACGGGCGCGGCTGGTTTGCGCCGCCGCCGGTAAAGCGGTGGCGGTTTCTTGCTGCATAATATCAGACACTTGCGAGCCGTTATTTTGATAGCTGGCGGGGCGCAATTTTTCTTCATTGCCCAAAACCCGATCGACTTCCGGCATCTGATTGAAGCTGTCAGCATCGGTTTGCGCGGCGCAGCCGGTGACAATCACTTGCCGGCCATTGCGTTTGGCTTTGCGCGCCGCTTGGCGGGCTTGGCGCAAGGCCTCGCCGGTAACTGCACAGCCATTGATAATGGTCGTATTGTTAACGCCGGCGGCTTTCGCCAAAGCCTCGACGCTATCGCCTTCCAATGCGTTTAACCGACAGCCGAAATTTTCAACATTGACGCTCACAAAGTCACCTCGGCGTCAAAATCAAACTGCACCGGCCCGCTCATGAAAACATGCTGCTGCGGTTGATACTCAATGGTCAGCACATCTTGCGCATTACCGTCTTGATTATAAGGCGGGTATATGGTCACCGCGCCCGATGCGCAAAGCCCTTGCGTTACCGCTGCAATGGCGGTGGCACAGGCGCCGGTACCACACGCTTGTGTGAGGCCGACGCCGCGCTCCCATGTGTCGAGGCGCACCATATTATCGCCGATAAGCGCGGCAAAATTAATATTGGCGCGGTCGGGGAAGGCCCGATGGCGTTCCAGTTGAAAGCCATATTGCGCCGCCATGCCGGCCGTGCCGGTCTCAACAAATATCACCGCATGCGGATTGCCGATAGAGACCGGCAGTGCATCGGGTAAATTTTTATGCAGGCTTATTGGCGTGCCGATATCGGGCAGTGGCATGGCGACACGCACATATGCGCCTTTTTCGGTGCTTTGCGTATCGCAAATCAGCAGCCCGCCTTGACTGTCAATGTCTACCGATGTTTTGTCTTGCCGCGCCAGATAAGCGGCAGCGGCGCGTGTGCCATTGCCGCACGCTTCAACCTCGCTGCCATCAGCGTTGAAAATTTGCATGAAAACATCGCCGGTTTGGCGCGGCGGATGAATGATTAAAAGCTGGTCGCAACCTTTGGTCGTGGCGTTGTCGCGGGCTGCCAATGCGCGTACATCATCGCCCGATAAGGAGATCTCCTTATCGCACCCGTCAATAATGACGAAATCATTGCCCAACCCGTTCATTTTGCTGAAGCGTATCGTCTGGTGTGCGTTCATGCAGCCTATATAGGGGTTTATGGCGTCAAACGCCATAAGCGGTTTGTGATGCTTGACTTTGCCGCCATCGCTGCCTATTTTGCCGCCACTTCTTGAAAAGAAGCGAAATTTGAATTGGTTTCAGCCCCCGAGAGATTTTAGGCGGGGCGAAATCGCCACCCGTCAGCAAGATTTGCCCGCGGGTGCATTTGTGGTTGAAGGCTTTTAGGCAGCATGTTTGACACGCTGAGCGACAATTTAGGGTCAATTTTTGACCGGCTGACAAAGCGCGGTGCGCTGAGTGAGCGTCAAGTTGAAGAAGCGATGGGCGAAATTCGCACCGCGCTTTTGGAGGCTGATGTCGCTCTGCCTGTGGTCAAAAGCTTTATCGACCAAGTGCGTCCTTTGGCGGTCGGCAGTTCGGTTTTAAAATCCGTGACGCCGGGCCAGCAAGTGGTGAAAATCGTCAATGACGCGCTGATAGACATGCTTGGTGCGCCGGCTGCTCTGTCTTTTGAGGCGGTGCCGCCTGTGGTGGTGATGATGGTTGGCCTGCAAGGTTCGGGTAAAACCACCTCAACCGCCAAGCTGGCCAAATTCATCAACCAAAATGAAAAACGCAAAGTGCTGATGGCCTCTTTGGACACGCAGCGTCCGGCAGCGATGCAGCAATTGGCGGTGCTGGGCGAACAAATAAATATTGAAACCTTGCCGATTGTTGACGGGCAAGCGCCGGTAGATATTGCCAAGCGCGCCGTGCAAGCCGGTAAGCTGGGCGGATTTGACGTGGTCATGTTGGATACTGCCGGTCGTACCAATGCCGATGAGGCATTAATGGCGGAAATGGCGGCGATTGAAAAAGCCGCTGCGCCGACCGAAACATTGCTGGTGGCCGACAGTCTGACCGGTCAAGAAGCGGTAACCATTGCCGGCCAATTTGCCTCGCGCGTGTCGCTGTCAGGTATTATGTTGACCCGCGCCGATGGCGATGGTCGCGGCGGTGCGGCTTTATCCATGCGTTATGTCACCGGCGTGCCGATTAAGTTTCTCGGTGTCGGTGAAGCGATAGACAAGCTTGAAATTTTTGACCCGCAACGTCTGGCCAATCGGATTTTGGGCATGGGCGATGTGGTCGGTCTGGTCGAAAAAGCGGCCGAGACCATGGATGCGGAAAAGGCAGAAAAAATTGCCGCCCGCATGAAAAAAGGTCAGTTCACGCTGGACGATATGGCCGAGCAATTAAAGCAAATGCAAGCCATGGGCGGGATGAGCGGCGTGCTCGGCATGTTGCCCGGCATGGGTAAAATGAAAAAGCAATTGGCCGGGCTGAATATGGATGAGCGCGAATTGCTGCGGCA
>CBFIHY010000117.1:0-4909 GCA_965662315.1 Alphaproteobacteria bacterium | reverse complement strand
AACCACCTGGCTCTCATCTTTGCGGACAAAACGGCCACGCTCCCAGTCAAAACGCGGCAGGTCGACATTTTTAATATCAATATTGCGCGGGTCGACTTTCGACAAATCGACTTTGGACAGGTCGACATTGCGCGCCGTATCGGCAACCCGCTTGGCGGCTTTTTGCGCCGCCTGCTGCGCCGTTTTACCGGCCTGTTTTGCCCGTTGCCGCACCATTTAATCGCTTCTCGGTTGTTTAAACGTCACCAATTCTTCTGCCGCTGTCGGGTGCACAGCCACGGTCGCATCAAACTGCGCCTTGGTTGCGCCCATGGTAATGGCGACGGCAAAAGCCTGTATCATCTCGCCACTATCAGGCCCGACAATATGCAGGCCCAACACTTTATCATCAGCCTTATCGACAATCAGCTTCATCAGCGTTTTTTCCGGATTGCCCGATAGCGTGTTTTTCATCGGGCGAAAGCTGGCTGCATAAACATCAATCTCATGCCCTGCGGCGCGCGCTGCCTCTTCGCTCAAGCCGACCGTGCCAATCGGCGGCTGCGAAAATACCGCCGTGGCGATGATTGAATGATCGACTGCCATCGGATTGTCGTTAAACACGGTTTCGGCAAAAGCCGCGCCTTCACGAATGGCAACCGGCGTCAATTCGGCCCGCGCCGTTACATCGCCGACCGCATAAATGCTGTCTATATTGGTTTTCGAATAGGCGTCGACGTTAATCTCGCCTTTCGCGCCCAATGCTACACCGGCATTTTCCAGCCCCAAACCGTCAGTCATCGGCACGCGGCCGGTCGCATACATCACCAGGCCGGTATCTTGCGTGCTGCCATTTTTATAGGTGACGGTAAAACCGGCATCAGTTTTCTCAATCGCGGCGATATCGCTATCGGTTTTAATGCTGACGCCTTTGGCGGCCATTTCGGTCGCCAAATGGTCGCGCACTTCTTCATCAAAGCCGCGCAAAATCTTTTCACCGCGATAAACCAGCGTCGTGTTGACGCCCAGCCCGTTAAAAATACCGGCAAATTCAACCGCAATATAGCCACCGCCAACAACGATAATATCGTCAGGCAGGGTCTCAATATGAAACGCCTCATTTGATGAAATCGCATGCTCAATGCCGTCAATTTGCGGCATGAAGGGCGTGCCGCCCACCGCCACCAAAATATATTTGGCGGTGATATCACGCCCGCCCAATGAGACGGTATGCGCGTCTTTTACTGTCGCCCGTCCGGTCAGAATTTCCACGCCGGAGGCCTCAAGGTTTTTAATGTAGATGCTGTTCAGCCGGTCGATTTCTGCGTCTTTGTTTTTTACCAAACGCGACCAATCAAATTTGGCGTCGGCTACCGTCCAGCCAAAGCCTGCCGCATCTTCAAATTCTTCGGCAAAATGACTGGCATAAACGAACAGCTTTTTCGGCACGCAACCACGAATAACGCAGGTGCCGCCGACGCGATACTCTTCGGCCACGGCAACTTTCGCGCCATGCGATGCGCTCATGCGCGCGGCGCGCACCCCGCCGGAACCAGCTCCGATAACAAACAAATCATAATCAAAGTTCATAGAGAACCCACTTCCTCAAGCCCGTCTGTGCCGGCCAAAATCGCTGCCGTGGCATAGCCCAGAAACAGCCCGTGTTCAACAACACCCGGCACATTCAAAAGCGCCTGCGCCAACCCTTCAGGGTCAGTTATCTGTCCCAAGGCACAGTCATAAATATAGTGCCCGCCATCGGTGATAAAAGGGCTATCGCCGCCACGCAAATTTAGTGCGCCTTTATGTCCGGTCGCGGCCAGCGCATCGCCAATCGCCGCAGCGGTTGCGCCATGCGCAAACATATTGACCTCAACCGGCAAATCAAACGCCCCCAATGTCGCAACATTTTTGCTGTCATCGGCAATGACGATCATTTGCTGAGACGCCGCCGCGACAATTTTTTCGCGCAACAAAGCGCCGCCGCCGCCTTTGATAAGCCGCAAATTGGCATCCAACTCATCGGCGCCATCGACGGTTAAATCCAGCCGCTTCAACTCATCCAAGGGCGCCAGCTTAATGTTCAAACTGTCCGCTTGTTCACGCGTCGCCTCAGAGGTCGGCACACAAACAACCTCAAGCCCGTCGGCCACTTTTGCGCCCAAACCATCGACGAAATAACGCGCTGTGGAGCCGGTGCCCAATCCCAACTTCATGCCGTTTTCAACTTGCTCAAGCGCGCGCAAAGCCGCTTTTTGCTTCATTTGCTCCACCGCACTATCAGGCTTTAAAATCCTGTCTTGCCAGTTTTGTGAACCGCTCATAATCCGCGCTCCTGTCTTACCGTTTCCCATGCTTCATTTATCGACGCCATGCGCGCCGTTGCAATATGCATCATTTCAGGCGGCATGCCGCGCGCCTGTAATTGGTCAGGGTGATTATCGCGCACCGCCGACAACCACGCCTCTTTCACCTTGCTATCATCGGCGTGCCGCGCCACACCCAGAACCGTATATGGGTCAACCACGCTGCCATCATGATGCGCCTGAATACGTTTGAAATCGCTTTCATTAATCTTGAAAATCTCAGCGACAATTTCGAGGAATTGCTGCTCCGCCGGATGCAATACGCCATCGGCATAAGCAATATAAAACAACACATCCAGCACATCTTCCAACACTTGCGGGCTGTCCGCATAAATATCGGCAACTTGCTTGGCATAGCTGTCAAAACCGGCGACATCTTCCTGCGCCAGCCGGAACACCTTCTCCATATTGCGCAACTCGCCCTCCGGCACGCGCATCATATCTTGCACGGCCTGCACCTCAATCGGCGACACATCGCCATCGGCGCGGGTCATTTTCGCGGCCAATGAAATCATCGCAATGGTGAAGATAACTTGTCGGTCATTAACCCGGTCGAGCGCAAAATGCCCGGCCAGTCCACCGACCAGCGCCCCGGGCACACCGCCCAATGCATAGCCTGCGGCTATGCCCGCTATTTTGCCCCAAACTGACATGGCGCGAGTGTAGCGGATTCACTCATGGCGTGTATGACAAAATCGGTGCCAGCCATTTCTCGCACATCTTCAGCTCCATGCCCTTGCGCTTGGCATAGTCTGCCACTTGGTCGCGGTCAATTTTACCGACGCCAAAATAAGCACTCTCAGGATGGCCGAAATATAGACCCGACACGGCCGCGCCCGGCCACATGGCAAAGCTTTCCGTCAATGAAATATCGGCTTGGTTTTGTGCGTCCAGCAACTCAAATAAAGTGGCCTTTTCGGTATGGTCAGGCTGCGCCGGATAACCGGGAGCAGGCCGAATACCGTTATATGCCTCTTCAATCAGCGCGGTATTGTCCAACGCTTCATCAGCCGCATAGCCCCAAAACTCGGTCCGCACACGTTGGTGCATGCGCTCGGCAAAGGCTTCCGCCAACCGGTCGGCCAAGGCTTTTGACATGATGGAACTGTAATCATCGCCCGCCGCTTCAAACCGCTTCGCCACATCATCTTCGCCATGCCCTGTGGTGACCGCAAAGCCGCCAATATAATCGGCCCCTTGATTGATGAAATCAGCCAAAGCGATATTCGGGCGACCTTGGCGTTTTTGCATTTGCTGGCGCAATGTATGCAAGCGCGTGCGCTCGCCGCTCCGCTCTTCATCATGATAAATGACAATATCGTCGCCATCGCGCGCGCATGGCCAAAAGCCGATAACCGCTTTTGCCGTCAGCCATTTTTCGTCAATCATTTGATCAAGCATTTCCTGCGCATCTTTGAACAGGCTGGTCGCCGCCTCCCCGACCACATCATCGGTTAAAATGGCCGGATAGCGACCATGCAAATCCCAGCTTTGGAAGAACGGCGTCCAATCAATATAGTCGCGCAATTCCGCCAAATCATAATCGACAAAGGTTTTGGTGCCGGTAAATTGCGGCTTCACCGGCTGATGCTCTGCTTTTGGTGTCCACGCATTCTCGCGCGCTTCGCCAATTGGCGTGCGCTTGTCTTCGGCCCGTCCACGCGCATGCGCTTCCGCCATGGCTTCATAATCAGCGCGAATTTCTGACTTATAAGTGCCGCTTTTTTCTTCCGACAGCAAATTACTGGCGACACCAACAGCACGGCTGGCATCGGTCACATAAACGGTTTGGCCTTGCGCATAATTCGGATTGATTTTCACCGCCGTATGCACTTTTGAGGTGGTCGCCCCGCCAATCAGCAGCGGAATATCCAATCCGCGCCGTTCCATTTCAGCCGCGACATGACACATTTCATCAAGGCTTGGCGTAATCAAACCGCTCAGGCCGATAATATCGACATTTTCCTCAACCGCCTTATCGATAATATCATTGGCCGGCACCATCACGCCCATATCAATGACATCGAAATTATTGCATTGCAGCACAACGCCGACGATATTTTTGCCGATATCATGCACATCGCCCTTCACCGTCGCCATCAGCACTTTGCCTTTTGAGGAGCTGGTGGCACCGGAAGCGATTTTTTCTTCTTCCATAAACGGCTCAAGATAGGCCACGGCGCGCTTCATTACGCGGGCCGATTTGACCACTTGCGGCAGGAACATTTTACCGGCACCGAACAAATCGCCGACGCGGTTCATGCCGTCCATAAGCGGCCCTTCAATGACATGAAGCGGTCGGTCAAATGCTTGCCGCGCTTCTTCCGTGTCTTCTTCAATAAAATCGGCCAACCCGTTAACCAGCGCATGCATCAGCCGCGCGCCGACATCATTTTCACGCCAGCTTAAATCGGCTTCTTGTTGCGCGCCCTTTTGGCCGCGATATTGCTCGGCAATTTCCAGCAAACGGTCAGTGCCATCCACCCGGCGATTGAGCAGAACATCCTCAACCCCTTGTTTCAGCTTCGGCTCAATATCTTCATAAATCGCCAACTGACCGGCAT
>CBFIHY010000116.1:0-4950 GCA_965662315.1 Alphaproteobacteria bacterium | reverse complement strand
GTTCAAAACAGCCCGTTCATCGTCAACAGTGCAGGGCGTTTGGTGGTCAATACTGCCAGCTCAGGCGTCGCCAATATCCAAGATTTGGACGCCGGTACATATACGGTCAGCATTACCGCAACAGACAATAATTCAAACTCATATGGCCGCTCAGCGACACTCAGCAATCAGACAGTGCGCGTGTCAAATGAGAATGGTTGCATCACCAATACACAAGTTTCCGGCAGTGACTTCAACGCCACCGGCAGCATTAACGGTGCTGCTGTATCCATTACGGGCAGCTTTGACGATGATGACTTGTTGTTCATTCAAGGCGATTCAGTGACCGTAGCAACACGCGGTGCCAACTCGATTAAACGCTACACCAATCTTGGCGTTAGCGGCGTATCCCGCGCCGATTATGACCCAACAACAGGCATTATGCGTTTTTACGGTTCAACCACTGAAGCAGGATGGGTCAGTTTGTTCAAACGCGTTGGCTATATTTTTGATGGCGGCGGCTCAAACCCGGCATCTTCGCGCAAACTGGCATTCACACTCAGTAACCGCGTGCCATATTTGCACGAAGACGGCACGTATCACTTCTATGAGTATTTCCGCGATCGCCGCGTTACATTTTCAAGCGCGCGCACCAAGGCAGCCGGCAAGTCATTATTCGGCATGACCGGCTATTTGGCGACACCAACCTCAGCTGCCGAACAGGCCATTTTGAAAGACAAAGTGCAGGGCGTTGGCTGGATTGGTGCGTGTGATAGGCTTGATGACAGCACTGTCATGAGCCGTTGTGGCGTTTCCTCCGGTGACAAAACCGGCCAAACGCATGGCGAAAACCATTGGTACTGGGTCACCGGTCCGGAAAAAATGGTGAAATTCGGTACCGATAATTATTATTCGGGCTCGACCTCCGCACCATATTGGAGCACGCCAACCGGCAATAATGCCAATGGCTCAGGCAAACACACCAATACCTATGAAAACTGGAATGGCACTGCCGGCAAGGGCGAACCGAATAACTGCTGTAGCTCATCTGAGCACTATCTACACGTTTGGGGTAATGGTCGCTGGAATGACTTTGCCCATTATAACTGGTGGATTGACGGCTATTTGGTGGAGTGGGGCGGTCAGTCCGGTGACTCCAATGTCGATATTTCACAAACTGTTAATTACAGCATCCCATCAGGTGATGCGAGCTTCTGCACATATGCAGAGTAGGGGGTCTCATGTTCAAAAAGACACTATTTGCAAGCATTTTACTGGCGTTTACATCAAGCGCTCATGCCGCCAATCTATCTTCGGTTGATTGTACACCGCCAAAGCTGGTTTTGACCTTTGCGAGTGCGGTAACCGCAATCGATATTGAAGCGACATCGTCAACAACGACAGGTCTGACAAGCCTTAAGTTCAAAAAAGACATTAACGCGGCTGAAACCGTCGAATTAGCGGCCGGTAACTGCCTGTTCGATACCGCCGGCACATCATGCACCATGTATGTAACGCGGGCGGATTATGAAGACACTTACAATTGGAACGTGTGGCCAATCGCCGTTGAGGCGACTGCCGACGGTGACACGTCATCACGCGTTTGCAACTAAAGGAATACATCATGAAAAAGTTTTTTATTGTTTCTGCAATCGGTTTGTTAAGCGCAATGCCTGCGCAGGCTGCGTCTGTTTCATCGGTTGATTGCTCGTCTACAGAAATTGCCGTTACATTTGATGGCTCGGTCACAACCAGTGATGTGACTAAGTTGGAAATCGGTAAAGGTTCAACGCCGCGTGTGAAATATGAATTGGATATTGTCAGCACAGCCGCCGCGTCGGGTGCTACCATTCTGAAATATACGGTTGATGACAATGCGTTAACCAATATGGGTAAAGTTTCGCCGCAAAAAGCCTATGTGTTTGCTTCGGGTAACGCTTCAGGGGCTGCCGGCTGTAATAAATAATTTGTCATAATATTTATTATGCGACATTTAAGGGGCGGCCAATCGGTCGCCCCATTTGTTTATGGGCATTGGTTTATGCCCCACCGGAATCATGGGAACCTGCCAGTATGAGTAATGACACAGACAATCCGACTGAAAACGGCATTGCGCGCATTATCGATGTAATGAAAGCGCTGCGCGCGCCTGATACCGGTTGTCCTTGGGATTTGCAGCAAGACTTTGCCAGCATCGCGCCTTACACGATTGAAGAAGCCTATGAGGTGGTCGACGCCATTCAACGCGAAGATATGGCCGACTTAAAAGAAGAACTCGGCGATTTGCTGCTGCAAGTGGTATTTCACGCGCAAATGGCTGAGGAAGACGCCCTATTCGATTTTAACGATGTGGCCAACGCCATTGCTGATAAAATGATACGCCGACACCCGCATGTATTTGGCGACACAACAGCCAATAATGCCGATGCGGTCAGAACAAGCTGGGAAGAAATCAAAGCGGCAGAGAAAGCTGAAAAAGGCAAAACCGCTGAAAGCCTGATGGACGATATTCCAGTCGCCCTTCCCGGTTTGACGCGCGGCGTCAAAATTCAAAACCGTGCTGCCCGTTTGCAATTTGATTGGCCGGACGTTGAGCCGGTATTCGACAAGCTACAAGAAGAAATAGGCGAAGTGCGCGAAGCCATGCATTCCGGCGACGCTGACGCTATCGAAGATGAAATAGGCGACTTATTATTTGTCGTGGCAAATATTGCCCGCCACGTAAAAGTCGATCCGGAGAAAGCCGTGCGCCGCACCAATGAAAAGTTCATCCGGCGCTTTAAGCACCTGGAAGAACAAGCCAAAGCCAGCGGCAAAGACAAGTTTACCCTAGAAGAGCTTGACCGCTATTGGGACCAAGCTAAAGCCGCCGAACGCCAAAAACCTTAAGCGACGGCAATCTCAACCGGGCTGTTCGGCATAATGGTCGAAATCGCATGCTTATATACAAGCTGCGAATGGCCATCACGGCTCAGCAACATTGATGTTGCATCAACCCAAGTGATTGTACCTTGTAGCTTAACGCCATTTACCAGAAAAATGGTCAGAGCCAGTTTTTGGTCGCATACGTGATTGAGAAACGACGCTTCCAGCGAGTCAGAAGAAGACATTGGTTTACCCAGTTTATTCTACGGCCGATGGAGCTGCTCGACCTGTTACTTTATTGACGCGGCACTCCATCCGCGACGCAAATAAAACAGTGACACAAGTTTGAGGCGAAACCTAATGTTTTTTCAACCTAGCCGTTTAAATGGTATCATAGGCATCAGACAGTTGCCGCGACACCGCACCCGGCTTGCCGTCAGCGATTTTATTTCCATCAATCTTAACCACCGGAAATACCGACATGGTGGAAGCGGTTGAAAAGCATTCTTTTGCCTGTAACGCTTCCGCCAGGGAAAATGGCTGTTCTTTAACCGTCAGGCCGCTGTCTTTCGCGCATTGCAAAATGACTTGTCGGACAATGCCGTTAAGAATTTCGTTGCTCGCCGGACGGGTGCGCAAGCAATTATCTTTATCGACAATCCATGCATTGGTCGCCGCGCCTTCTGTCACCATGCCCTGCCCGTCAATTTGCCATGCTTCCTGCACTTTCGCATCACGGGCGGACTGGCGCGCCAATACATTCGGCAGCAGGCTGATGGATTTAATATCGCAACGCGCCCAGCGTTGATCAGGCACGCTAATGACTTCAATGCCGTTTTGCATAATGCCGTCGCGCCGCGCCATATTCATTGGCCGCGCGGTCATCACCAAAACCGGCTTAATATCGGGCGCATACATATGGTCTCGCGCCGCAACACCGCGCGACACTTGCATATATAAAATTCCGTCACGAATATGATTGCGCCGCAAAGTTTCGCGCATGACTTGGCGCAGCGCAGCGCGGGGCATGGGGGCCGGAATTTTCAATTCATTCAGCGAATAATCCAACCGCGCCAGATGCATTTCTTCATCCAGCAGCTTGCCATTGCGCACGGCGCAAACTTCATAAATACCATCGGCAAATTGATAGCCGCGATCCTCGACCATAATGCCGGGCACATTAAGCGGCTGATAACTTCCATCAATATAGGCGATACGGCTCATCAATATCCTCGAAACGGCTAACGCATATAACGCCAGAATGAAGAGGTAAACAGCACCATCAAAACAAGCAATTCAATGCGTCCTGCAATCATTAACAGCGTCACGGTGATTTGCAAAGGATCGCTCATTGCCGCATATACCGGTGGCGACGCCAGATGGGTGGTGATGGCAAGGCTATTGGTCAATGCGCCCAGCACAACCGGCCATGCCGCTTCCAAACTCATGCCGAACAGCCCCAGCAGCAAAACGCCAAGCGTTACAAAAAGAATAAACACCGCCATGAATGCCCAAGCAGCACTGAAATCGGTTTGTTGCAAACGCCGCCCTTCAAGCGATAAAGGCTGGACGGATGACGGGTAAGTCAGCTTACCCAATTCGGAACCGATATCCTTAATCAGAATAATCACCCGCATCACTTTAATGCCGCCGGTGGTTGAAAGCGCCATGCCACCGATAAGCACCGGCACCATCACCCAGACAACCGGCCAATTGCCAATGCCCTGCCCTTGAACAAAATTAAATCCGGCAGTGCTGTGCAGCGATATCGATTGGAACAAAGCCGTCGCCGGATGCATATGCGGCAGGCTCAGCATGCTGATAATCATATAGCCGAGAATAATGGCGATAAAGGCGCGCATTTCGGTCGCCGGAAAATCGCCGCGCGCTTTGCGGCCCAGCGTAGCCATCACCAAAATCGGCACACTGATTGATCCGATAAGGCAAAGTAAAGAGATAACGGCTTGCTGCCCGAAACCCATATAGGTGAACAAGCTACCGTCGCGCAGGGTCAGGCCGCTGGTCGAAATAGCCGTCATGGAGAGGCAAAACGCCTCGAATGGCGAACTGCCGAAAGCCAGTAAAGCAATCATGCCAAGCGCGGTG
>CBFIHY010000115.1:0-5072 GCA_965662315.1 Alphaproteobacteria bacterium | reverse complement strand
CCCCTTATTTTGTTATCTGGCGGCTGACTTGGCCGGTGGCTTCGGTAAACTGGAATCTGTTGAGTGATTCCGGTTGTGTAGCGAAAAATGTCCGAAGCCTTAAAAATTGATGATGAGCTGCAGCTTATGACACCGAAATTCGTTCATTTGCGGACGCACAGCGCTTATTCGCTGTTGGAGGGGGCTTTGCCGGTCAAAACCCTGACGCAAACCGCATTGGCGGCGCAAATGCCGGCTTTGGCGGTAACCGACCGGAATAATCTGTTTGGCGCATTGGAATTTGCCGAAACCGCATCTGCATTGGGTATCCAGCCCATTATCGGCGCGACGGTTTTATTGCGCGACGAAGAAGAAAGCGGCGATATCGCGCTTTTGGTGAAAGACCGCACCGGCTATGAGAATTTAATGGCGCTTATCAGTTCAGCGCATCTGGACGCTGAAGGGACTGAAGGGCCGGGCATTGAGAGCGCTCTACTGAAACGCCATGCCGAGGGTTTGATTTGCCTGACAGGCGGCACGGACGGACCGATTGAACAACTGCTTATTCAGCGGCAAGAGAAAGCTGCTGAAGGTAAATTATTAAGTCTTTTCAGTATCTTTGGCGATAATCTTTATATTGAACTTCAGCGTTATGCAGCCGCTCCATCGGCTGAAATTGAAGAGCAACTGATTGATTTCGCCTATGCGCATAACATTCCTCTGGTGGCCAGCAATCAGGCTTATTTTGCCTCGGAAGATGACTATCGCGCGCATGATGCGCTGATATGTATTGCCGAAGGGCGATACATTAATGAAGAAGACCGGCGGCGATTGACCCCCGATCATCGGTTGAAATCGGCCGAAGAAATGTGCGCCTTGTTTGCCGATTTGCCGGAAGCTTTGGATAATACGGTTGAGATTGCCCGTCGTTGCGCGTTTCGCCCGACTGAGCATGCGCCTATTTTGCCGGCTTTTTCGAAAACCGATGAATTGGCTGAACTGACCCAACAGGCGCATGATGGGCTGACCGAGCGGTTAAAGCAGGTGGAGCCTGCGGTTGAAGAAGCGGCCTATCGCCAGCGTTTGGACTTTGAGCTGAAAGTCATCGCCGGTATGGGGTTTCCCGGCTATTTCCTGATTGTTGCGGATTTCATTAAATGGGCGAAAGAGCAGAATATTGCCGTCGGGCCGGGGCGTGGCTCCGGTGCCGGTTCGGTGGTCGCGTGGGCGTTGACCATTACCGACTTGGATCCGCTGCGCTTTAATTTGCTGTTTGAGCGGTTTTTGAACCCTGAACGGGTTTCCATGCCTGACTTTGATATCGATTTTTGCCAATCGCGGCGCGATGAAGTCATCAGCTATGTGCAGCAGAAATATGGCCGTGACCAAGTAGCGCAAATCATCACTTTCGGTAAATTGCAAGCGCGTGCCGTGCTGCGCGATGTCGGGCGGGTTTTGCAAATGTCTTATGGGCAGGTCGACCGCCTATGCAAAATGGTGCCGAATAATCCGGCCAATCCGGTGACCTTGCAGCAAGCGATTGACGGCGAACCACGCATGCAGGCTGAGCGCGATAGCGACCCGCAAGTGGCCGAATTGATTGAAATCAGCCTGAAACTGGAAGGCTTGTATCGCCACGCCTCAACCCACGCCGCCGGTGTGGTGATTGGTGACCGGCCATTGCAGGAATTGGTGGCGCTATATCGTGACCCGAAATCGGATATGCCGGTGACCCAATTCAATATGAAATGGGTTGAAAAAGCCGGTCTGGTGAAATTTGACTTTCTTGGTTTGAAAACCCTGACCGTGCTTGAAAAAGCGGTTGAGCTATTGAGCGATATCGGCGTCGAGGTGGATATAAATAATCTGCCGCTTGATGACGCGAAAACCTATGAGCTTATGGGGCAGGGCGACACGATTGGCGTGTTTCAATTGGAAAGTGCCGGCATGCGCGATGTGCTGCGCAAAATGAAGCCGGATAAGTTTGAGGATATTATCGCGCTTGTGGCGCTTTACCGACCCGGCCCGATGGATAATATCCCGCGCTATATTGCCTGTAAGAAGGGCGAAGAAGAGCCGGATTATCTGTATGACAGCCTGCAGCCGATTTTGCAGGAAACCTATGGCGTGATGATTTATCAGGAGCAGGTGATGCAAATCGCGCAAACCCTGTCCGGCTATTCATTGGGTGAAGCGGATTTGTTGCGCCGCGCCATGGGCAAGAAAATCAAAGAAGAAATGGCGGCGCAAAAAGCCCGCTTTGTTGATGGCGCGTTGGATAATGGCGTGCCGAAAAACAAAGCAGCCGAGATTTTTGACCAAGTTGACCGGTTTGCCGGCTACGGCTTTAACAAAAGCCACGCCGCCGCTTATGCGCTGATTGCTTATCAAACCGCTTGGCTAAAGGCCAATTATCCGGTGGCGTTTTATGCCGCGTCCATGTCGCTGGATTTTGAGCGCACGGAAAAGCTGAACGGCTTCAAACAAGACGCCGCAAAACGCGATATTACCGTTTGCACGCCGGATGTGAACAAGTCGGATACGTGGTTCACCATTGACGGCAATCAAGTGCATTACGCGCTCGCCGCCATTCGTAATGTCGGCAGCCAGGCGATGGTCAGTCTGGTTGAAGAACGCAAAACCAATGGCCCATTTAAAGATGTTTTTGATTTCTGCCGACGCACGGCCGGCATTGGTCTGAATAAACGGTTGATGGAACATCTGATTGCCGCCGGTGCTTTCGACAAATTGGAGCCTGATCGCGCCAAGCTGATGGGCGGGCTGGATATTTTGTTGGGCGAGGCCAGTTTGGCGCAGTCCGAAAAGGAGTCGCAGCAGGATAACTTGTTTGGCGAGGCTGATGTTACCGAAAGCGCTACTTTGCCTGCCGCCTTGGTGCCATGGTCGACCATGGACAGGCTAACGCATGAGTTTAACGCGCTTGGCTATTTCCTCTCCGGTCATCCGCTGGATGATTATAAAACCATGCTGCAGCGCAATCGGGTTGCCTCATTTGAGGAGCTTGAGGCGCGGGTTGAAAAAGAAGTCATGGTGGCCGGCGCAATTATTAAAGTGGATGAGCGCAAATCCAAAAAGGGCAATCCGTTCGCCTTTTTGACGCTGTCGGATGCGACCGGCCAATTTGAGATGACGGCGTTTTCTGAAGTGCTGAACAGCTCGCGCGAGCATTTGCAGGTGGGTACTTTGGTGGTGGCCACCGTATCGATTGAACGCGAAGAAGGACAATTGCGGCTTTTGGCACAGGCGGTGCGGCCGGTTGATGATGTGGTCGCCAATAGCGAAGCGGGTTTGCGGATTTTTGTCGAGAAACCGGAGGCGTGCGAAGGATTGCGGACGCGGCTCGAAGATGTTGAGCGGCCAAAACATAAGCGCGGCGGTGAAGTGTCATTGGTGATAATGACACCTGAGCGCGAGGTAGAAATGCGCTTGCCGAATAAATATGCAATTAATCCGCGCATCGCCGGAGCGATTAAGGCAGTGCCCGGCGTCTTACACGTTGAAGAAGTGTAAATTCGACGCCCAAAAAGGCTTGCTCCACGCGGCTATTTCTTCTATATCACGGCCATTACTCACGCAGGGAATGCCCAATTGCCGGGTGCTCTTCGTGTCGAACATGGTGTTCGATGACCCCCTGCGGCGGATTAACGAGAGAAAGGAAGGCAACGCTATGGCAGCTCTGCCCGATTATAATATGCGCCAATTGCTTGAAGCAGGCGTACACTTTGGTCACCAAACACATCGCTGGAACCCGAAAATGGCACCGTATATCTTCGGTGACCGTAACGGCATTCATATTATGGATTTGTCGAAAACAGTTCCAATGCTGCACCAAGCCTTGGTTGCGGTTAAAGATGTTGTCGCTTCCGGTGGCCGTGTTTTGTTTGTTGGCACCAAGCGTCAAGCCAGCGAGCCGATTGGCCGCCACGCTTCGCAGTGCGCACAATATTTCATGAATTCACGTTGGCTCGGCGGCACGCTGACCAATTGGCAAACCATTTCCAATTCCATTAAGCGTCTGCGCGAACTGGAAGAAAAACTGGATGGCGATGGGGCCGGCGGTTTGACCAAAAAGGAAATCCTCAATCTGACCCGCGAACGCGACAAGCTGGAACTGGCGCTGGGCGGCATTAAAGATATGGGCGGTGTGCCGGAACTGATGTTTGTTGTCGATACCAATAAAGAGTCGATTGCCATTGCCGAAGCCAAAACGCTCGGCATTCCGGTGATTGCGATTGTCGACAGTAACTGCGATCCGGATTCAATCGATTATCCGATTCCCGGTAATGATGACGCGTCACGCGCCATTGAACTGTATTGCGGCTTGATTTCAAAAGCGGTTATTGCCGGTATTGAAGAGAGCAGTGGTGCGGCAGGCATCGATCTTGGTGCAGCCGAACAGCCAATGGCTGAGCCTGCGCTGGAAGAAGCTGTCGCTGAAGAAGCGCCTGCTGAGGAAGCTCCGGCCGAAGAAGCTGCTGCCCCTGCTGAAGAGGCGCCTGCTGAGGAAGCCGCTGCAGAAGAAGTACCGGCTGAGGAAGCTGCCGATACGGCGGCAACCGAAGAAAAATCTGACGATTAATCTCTTAGATACGGAGACCTCCCATGAGCAATATTACAGCAAGCATGGTTAAAGAACTGCGCGAAACATCCGGCGCAGGCATGATGGATTGTAAAGCCGCTTTGCAAGAATGCGACGGCGATATGGCCGCTGCCGTTGATTGGCTGCGCACAAAAGGCCTCGCCAAAGCGGCGAAAAAAGCCGGTCGCGTGGCGGCCGAAGGTCTGGTTGGCGTGGCAGCAAGCGGCCCGGCCGGTGCCATTGTCGAAGTCAATTCGGAGACCGACTTTGTCGCTCGTAATGACACTTTCCAAAGCATGGTGACGGATATCGCCGGTGTTGCGCTGGGTGCCGATGGCGGCCATGACGGTTTGCTGGCGGCTGATTATCCGGGTGCCGGTAAAACGGTTGAAGACCATGTGACTGAAATGGTCGGCACAATCGGCGAAAATATGACCGTGCGTCGGTCAGAAAAGCTGACTGTCGAGAACGGTGTTGTAGCAAGCTATATTCA
>CBFIHY010000114.1:0-5082 GCA_965662315.1 Alphaproteobacteria bacterium | reverse complement strand
ACGCCACGACCCGCTTTGGTCTGAACGCAATCGGTTGATACGTGGCAAGGTCAATATTCCGCTTGCCGGTGGGCCGGATGTATTGCGCGCCATTTATGGTCTGGCTGAAGATAATGGCCAGCTGAAAGCCGTCGCCGGTGATGGGTTGGTGGTCTATACGGCGTGGGATAAGAACGGCAAGCAAAGCGCCGGTATGGTGCATAATTACGGCGCCGCCAGCACCCGGCCCAACTCACCGCATTATGCCGACCAAGCGCCGCTTTATGCGGCTGAGAAAATTCGCCCCGTCGCCCTGTCACGCGATGAATTGGTAGCCACACCGCACAGCATCACCAAGCTGCCATTGAATTAAAATGATGATGCGCGAGCGGCTTCCCATTCGAGGAGCCTTTGCTTGAGCGGTAAGCCCCAATAATAGCCGCCAAGGCCACCGCCGGTGGCGAGAACACGGTGGCACGGAACAGCGAAGAATATCGGATTGCGCCCGACTGCCGAGCCGACCGCTCGATTGGCTTTCGGCTTACCGATTTTTGTCGCAATGGTCTGATAGCTGACGGTCTCGCCATAAGGAATATCAAGCAACGCGCGCCATACTGATAGTTGAAACGGGGTGCCCTTTAAGTGCAATGACAGCTTTTGCGGTCTATCGGTAAAATGGCTGAGCGCGGCGGCATGATGCGGCGAGGCTTGCTGCAAAAATTCGGTTTGCCGCATCGTCTCCCGCATTTCAGCCAATGCTTTTTTATCTTCATTCAACCGTAAATGGGTGAGGCCATGCGCATCGGCCGCCAGCAGCACGTGCCCAAACGGGCTATCGGCTTGCGCGATAAATAATTGCGGCGGCGCTTCGTGGCGTTCGGAAACAGTAATCAAATCGGCGGGGCGCATCGGCTTCTCCTTTTTTCAAACCCTAACCGACAAAGACGCGCATCGCGAGAGATTGCGACAGATGGCTTGCACCTGCCCACAGCTTTGGTTACATCGGCACTATGAGCGCCAAGCACAAACAAATAGCCAAACAGGCAGCAGCAATTTTGCTAATGCTGGCGGTGCTTTTTTTAGCGGTGGAAGCGATAACGCATAGCCAGTTCTATGCGCATCTTGAGTGGCTGAATATGGATAATCATCAGCACTGATTTTTGAGTGCCGATGACTGAGCTTTAATTCCGAGCTCTAATTATTGCGCCCAGCCGCCGCTAAACGGTATCGCCTGCCCGACAAAAAAGTCGCTTTCATCTGACGCCAGAAACACCGCAAACAGCGCATCTTCGCGCGCCGTTGCCAATCGACCGGCCGGCACGCCCTTGAGCAATTCCTTAAATTCAGGCGTCTCGGTAAATTGCGGCGGGAAGTAAACCGGGTTTTCAACGAAATTTTGCGCAATCAAATTCATCTGAATATTATGTCCGGCAATCTCTGCGCCGGTTGAGCGCACATAGCCGACCTGCGCATGGCGCGCCGAGCTATAGGCGGTAATACCGGCCATGCCTTTAACGCCGGTTGCGCTGCCATACACCAAAATCTTGCCCTTTTGCCGCTCAACCATTTGCGGCAAGACAGCCTTGGTCAGCCGATGCAGCGGATGCACCATCACATCAAACATGGTCTGCCATATATCATCCGGCATCTCAGCCGCCGCCACACCCAAATTGGCGGGGGCCGCCAAATTAGCGACCAGCACATCAATATGACCGGTCTCTTCAATCAGGGCGGCAGCACGTGCCGGATCGGTCAAATCGGAGTTATCAGCTATCACTTCCGCGCCTTCTTCGGCAAACACTTCCAACGTGATAGGGCCCATATAATCATCAGCTTGCGTTACCAAAACGCGTTTTCCGTCTAACCGTCCCATTAAGATGCATCCTCAAACAAATAACCAAGGCGCGGATAATGCACCAGCACATCACCGACTTGCGGGTCCGTGCGCTTCACCGCAAGCGCTTCCGCCGTTACCCAAACAATCTCGCCCAGCGTTTCTTCTTGTCCATAATCATCCGGGCGAATTTTAATCGTCTTACCGACCGGCAGCGCCTCATCATCAAGCGCGTCAGATGGCGGCGTCTCATCGGGCGTCGCCTCACGCGCAATGGCCAGCGCATCAGCCGGTTGCATATCGCTACGTTGCCCCTGCCCCATATCGAGAACGGTTTGCAGCCATTTTTGCACCGCTGCGTGCTTGTCTATTTCAGCCTTTAAAGACGGCGCGCTGCCGGCGAAATTCAACACATGAAAAATAGCGGCATCGGCCAGCGTGAAGCGGTCTCCCAGCATAAAGGCACTGCCTGATAGCTGGCGGTTAATCATCTGCAAATCCAGCACAAATTGTGCTTTCACATGCTCAATCGGCAACGCCGCCGCCATGACTTCAGGCCGCTGCATGGCCGCGCGGTCAGCCAAAAAATCTTTCGGCACTAGCGCCGCAATTTCAAAAATGCTTGGCCCTGCCGCATTACCGAACAGGCGATGGTCGGCCCAATCAGCAATAAGTTCAGCCGCTCCCAATAAGGCAGGCGGCGTTAGCGGCGTGTCGGGATGGCGCGCCTCAAGCTCGCGAATAATCAGTTTGGTATCGCAATAAATATGCGCCCCGATTTGCATGACCGGAATTTTCCGATAACCGCCGGTGAGCGGGGTCAAATCAGGCTTTGGCGCGACAACCGGTTGCTCCACTGCCTGCCAAGCGAGATTTTTATGCGCGAAAATGCTGATGACTTTTTTGGAAAAAGGCGACAGCTCATAATGATGCAGAATGATATCTGACATCAGGCAGCCGCATCAAAATACGGTCGGTCACCGGCAATCGTCACACGCTCCATCACCCGCACTTGCGGATAATAATCAGAGGCGGCGAAATGCTGGCAAGCGCGATTGTCCCAAAACGCCATCGAGCCGGGCCGCCAGCTAAAGCGGCACTGCACTTCCGGGTTCCACGCGGTTTTGTAAAGCGTGTCGAGAAGCTGCCGGCTTTCCTCCGGCTCCATATCGACAATATGGTCGGTGAACGCGCCGTTTACATAAATCAACCGCTCTTTGGTTTCCGGATGCGTGCGCACCACCGGATGCACCATGGGCGGGTATTTATCATGCAATTCTTCGGCCTTCTTGCCCAAGCGCTTGGCAAAAACGCGGGCAATATCATGCGAGGCTGAGAGGTTTTCAATCTTCTCTTTCATGTCGTCAGACAACCGCTCATAAGCCATCACCATATTGGCGAACAGCGTATCACCACCGACCGGCGGCAATTCGACAGCGCGCAAAATAGACCCCAGCGACGGTGCTTCGCGCCATGTTACATCAGAGTGCCACATATTTTCAGAGCCGCGTGATTTCGGGCCATGCGCAATGCGCAACACTTCCGGATTGGGTTGGTCTTTCGGCGTTGCCGGATGCACTTCCAAATCGCCAAAGCTATCGGCAAATGCAATATGCTGTTGCTGCGTTAAATCTTGGTCGCGAAAAAATACCACCCGATATTTCAGCAAAGCGGCACGCACTTCCTCAATCAACGTGTCATCAAGCTTGGCTAAATCGCAATCAAGCAATTCCGCACCGCAAGCCGGTGTCAATTGCTGCACACGAAAACGACTGAAATCTGACATAATATCCTCCCCTATTCGTTTCAGTTTGCGAAACAATCGCGCTGCGGTCAATCATCACTTCATTTTACAGCGTGATTTTGATAGGTTTTCGGCTAAGCACTGCCAGAAATGACAAAACGGAATTATTATGACTGTAGTTGTTATCGGGGCCGGTCAAGCCGGCTTACAAACCATTATGAGCCTGCGCCAAACAGGCTATGACGACGACATTACGCTGGTCGGCGATGAGGCGTTTTTGCCCTATCAACGGCCGCCGCTGTCAAAAGCCTATCTGTCGGGCAATATGGAACGCGAGCGGTTATTTTTGAAACCGGATGATTTTTACAGCGATAATAATGTGACGCTAAAGCTGGAAACATCTGCCACGCAAATTGATGCGGCGGGCAAATCTGTGACGCTGAGCAATGGCGACAGCGTCGCCTATGATTATGCGGTGATTGCGACCGGCAGCCGCCCGCGCCTGTTGAATGTACCGGGTCGCGAACTTGCCAATATTTTTGACCTGCGCGGCATGGCAGATATTGACGCCATGCAACCGCATTTTGTCGAAGGCAAAAAACTGGTTGTTGTCGGTGGCGGTTATATCGGCCTTGAAGCAGCTGCCGTCGCCGCCGGTATGGGTATGCATGTGCATGTGCTGGAAGCGGCCCCGCGCCTATTGGCCCGTGTTGCAGAACCGGAAATCTCAGATTTCTATTCCCGTATCCACCAAGCGCATGGCGTGACATTGGTAACCGAAAGCCAAATGATCGGCTTTGTCGGTGACGGGACGGTAAGCGGCGTTGAGATGGCAGATGGCAGCATTATTGAAGCCGATATTGTGATTACCGGCATCGGTATTTTGCCGAATGTGGAATTGGCTGAAGCGGCCGGTTTAAACGTTGAGAACGGCATTGTGGTGAATGATGTGGGCCAAACCAGCGACGCGCATATTTTTGCCGCCGGTGATTGCACCTCGTTCCCAAATGATTTGCTGGGCCGCACCATGCGGCTGGAAAGCGTGCCGAATGCAATTGAGCAAGGCAAGGCTGTTGCCTCGGCCATTTGCGGCGCGCCAAAACCCTATCACCAAGTGCCGTGGTTCTGGTCTGACCAATATGACGTGAAGCTGCAAATTGCCGGTGTGCCGACGCAAATCGACAGCAAGGTTTTGCGCGGCGATGACAGCAGCAATAGCTTTGCCTGGTTCTATTTCACCGGCGATAAGCTGACCGGCGTGACCGCCGTCAATCGTCCGGCTGAATTTATGGCCGGACGCATGCTGATTGAAAAATCGTTGAAAGGCGAAGTGACAGCCGATCCGGCCAAGCTTGCCGATGAAGCATTAAAGCCAAAAGAATGGCTGGCGTAAGGCGCAGCATAGCGGCGGTTTTATGCGCCGTCTTATTGGCTGCTTGCGTCGGCAAACAGGAGGCGGACGGCAAAATTCAGTCAATGGACGACCCGCAATTTGTCGCTTGGTACAAAACCGCCACACCGTATA
>CBFIHY010000113.1:0-5099 GCA_965662315.1 Alphaproteobacteria bacterium | reverse complement strand
ATTTTTCTCATTGTCTTGGCGGTATTCGCCGCGCTGCTGACGATTATCTATATCCGTGCTGACCGCGAAACGCTGACGGCAGAGCAGTTTCGGGCCGATAGCGGTTATCAAACGGCGCAATTATCGGATGGCGTCACCGCTTATATGGATTATGGGCCGAAAGATGCGCCGCCGATTATTATTGTGCATGGCGGCACGCTCGGCTCCATGGCTTATCAAGGCTATATGCCGCCTTTGCTGGCCGATGGTTGGCGGGTGATAATTTATGACCAATATGGTCGCGGTTTTTCTGACCGCCCCAAGGCACCGCTGAGCATTGATATGTTGAGCACACAATTACGCGATTTGCTCGACCATTTGTCTATCGATAAGGCACGTTTGTTTGGCGTCAGCATGGGCGGCGCGGTGATTGCGCGCTTTGCGGTTATGCATGGCCCATATGTCCATTCATTGGCCTATCAAGTGCCGGTGATTGGCGGGGTGAGTGTCACACCGGCTTTATTGGCGATGCGCTTGCCACTGGTCGGTAAATTAATGGCGCGGCTTATCGGTGTACCGGCGATTATTGCGCGCGGTGAAAGCTTCGGCACTGAGACAGAGGAAGCGCGCCGCGTGGTCAATCATTTTAAAGGACAATTTGCCGTTAAAGGCACGGAACGCATGATGCGCGATATGATTATCGGCGATGCGCTGTCCGACCGCATGGCAGATCATAAGAAAATCGGTGCGGCCGGGGTTAAGGCACAGTTTGTTTATGCGACAGACGACCCGGAAATCATGAAAGAAGATGTTGAAGCGGCGCTGGCGCATTATGCCAATCCCGATATTCATCAATATACCGGCGGGCACTTTTTCTCATCCGGATTGACGGAAGAATTATCCGATAAGCTGACGGCGTTTTTTAAATCGGCCGATTAAAACGGCAGCCAGCCGGTTTCATCGTCAAATTTTAGATAACCGACGCTGACGCCGATTTGATAGCCGACGCCGACCCGCATCGGCGCGATGATGATATTGCCGCGTTGCAGATAATTAAAGCCGACGCCGCCAATTGCCACTAAAGAGCCGTCAACACCGGCAAAGCGTTTGTATAAATCTTCCGGCTTGTCGACATTATAGACCAGCGAGAAGCTTTTATTGCCGGCCGCGCCCATATCAACACCGGCAGATGGGCCGCGCCAGAAAATCGGATATTCGCGGCCATCGGGAAACAGCAAGGTGCCGCGCCCATATCGGGCGCCAATCATTGCCGAAACGGAGATTTCTTCGCCGCGAATAACCGCGCTCGGTGTGCCATAGCGGCTGAAAACGCGGTCAATGATTTCGCCCATGCTTTCGGCTGTCGCGCCAAGATATTTGGCCGAGGCGATAATCAAGCTGTTTTCAGAAAAGTCTTCAATGTTACCGGCAGAGCTGTCGGTTTGCGCTGAAGCGGGCAAGGCACAGAAGAAGACCAGCCAAAAAGCCGCAAAAAGCTGCTTCAGGTTCATCGCTCCTGCCCCCGTTTCAGTCCCTATTTCATTCCCTATTTCAGAGCATCCTGCCAGTTATCGGCGGCTGCCGCAATGAAAGATGGATTATCAAGTCCGCGCGCCAGCTTGCCATAATGAAAGCGTTCGCCTTCTTCTGTCGTCACAATGCCGCCTGCCGCTTCCAATATTGCCTGTCCGGCGGCGGTATCCCATTCCATTGTGCGGCCATAGCGCGGATAAAAATCAGCTGTGCCTTCAGCCAGCAAACAGAATTTATAAGAGGAGGCGGTGGCAATGGTTTCGCGCACATTGAGGCTGGCAATCATTTGATCGGTTTTTTCGCCGCGATGCGAACGGCTGGCAATCACCGTTAAGCCCGCCGGGTCGGCTTTTTCAGTACGAAGTTTTTGCGCTTTGGCGATATCCAACGCACCATTTGGGGCGATATCCAGCTTGTAAGCGGCGTCTGTGCCACTGAAATAAAGCTGCTCATGCACCGGCGCATAAATCACACCGGCTATCGGATATTGGCCGTGAATAAGGCCAATATTGACGGTGAAATTATCTCGCTTGGCGACAAAATCGCGTGTGCCATCCAACGGGTCGAGCAGAAAGAACATCTCATCCAAATGCGTTGGCACAGTTTCAGCGCAGGCTTCCTCGCCAATCACCTGAATGCCCGGCGTCAGCTTGGCCAAGGCCTTTTCCAACAGCACTTCAGCATCACGGTCGGCTTGGGTGACCGGCGACTTATCAGCCTTTTTCTCTTCCGCAACGCCATTGCGATAATGCTGCATAATCACCGCACCGGCATTCAGCGCCATTTGGCAGAGGCCGTGCATAATATGCGGCGCGTGCGGGTCGAAATCGGCTTTATTTTCGGTCTTTATCATCGCCCGTGCATATCACAGGCATCAAATAAGTCCAAATCTTCAGCCCCGTTAGGCGCTGCATTTCTGCTCCGGAATATCGACCCGATACCCGCGTCCCCAAACCGTCTCAATCAGCGGTTGTTGCGCGCCTGCTGCTTCGATTTTCTTACGCAATTTGCAGATAAACACATCGATGATTTTCATTTCCGGTTCATCCATGCCGCCATAAAGATGGTCGAGAAAGCTCTCTTTTGACACGACGCCGCCTTTGCGCAGGCACATCAACTCAAACATTTGATATTCTTTCGCCGTCAATTCGACCCGTGTGTCGCCGACCCGCACATCGCGCGCGGTTAAATCCAGTGATACTTCGCCAAATTGCAGCACATTATGGGCGTGGCCATTGGCGCGGCGCACCAGTGCCTGCAGGCGGGCGACCAATTCGGCCATATTGAACGGTTTGGTCAAATAATCATCGGCACCGGCGTTTAGGCAGGCCAAGCGGGCTTCCACTTCGGATTCGCCTGACAAGACCAGAACCGGCAGGCGTTCATCTTTGCTGCGCAAATTCACCAAAACCTCATCGCCGCGCATATCGGGCAGGCCGAGGTCCAAAATCATCACTTGATATTCGTATAAATCGGCCAGTTCCAGCCCGTCTTCGCCGCGATCGGCTTCATCGACGTGAAACCCTTCATCTTCGAGGCGTTCCACCAGGCTCTGTGCCAGCAACATATCATCTTCGATTAACAAAATACGCATTTTTCATCTCCATTAACAAACTTCATGCGTTAACAAAGCCACAAAACCCCGCTCACAAACAAATCAACTGTTTGTGAGGTGAGGGACGGTTTTGTGAGCGGTTTTGTGAGGCGTCAGATGAGACAAACTGTAAGGCTTGCGAAGGCCGCAGCCATGCTATAGTGACTGCGCGATGAGCGATGTTTTAACAGATGCGGCCTTAGACGCCCTGCCGGTGATTGACCTTGGCATTGGTGCGCCCGAAGCGCGGGCGCAGCAGCGCGTGGTGATTGCCATGTCGGGTGGCGTTGACAGCTCGGTCGCTGCCGCTTTGGTCAAACGGGCAGGCTATGATGCAGTGGGTATTACGCTGCAGCTTTATGACCATGGCGAAGCCATACGCCGAAAAGGCGCGTGCTGTGCCGGACAAGATATTCATGATGCGCGGGCCGTCGCGGCCAAGCTGGATATGCCGCATTACGTGCTGGATTATGAATCGCGCTTCAAAGAAAGCGTGATGGATGAATTTGTCGATAGCTATTTATCCGGCCATACGCCGATACCTTGTATTCGCTGCAATGAGACGGTTAAGTTTCGCGACCTTTTGGGCATGGCCCGCGAATTGGATGCGGTGGCGATGGTGACCGGTCACTATATTGCGACACGGCATGGCGATGATGGCTGGGAAATGCATCGGCCGGTCGATTTGGCTCGTGACCAGTCTTATTTTCTGTTCTCAACCACACAAGAGCAGCTTGATTTTCTGCGTTTTCCGCTGGCCGAATTGACCAAAGACCAAATCCGCGACTATGCCGCGCTTATTGGCCTGCAAGTGGCGGATAAACCCGACAGTCAGGATATTTGCTTTGTGCCGAATGGCGATTATGCCGGTGTGATTAAGCGGCTGCGCCCCGATTGCAGCCTGCCCGGTGAAATTCGTCATGTCGATGGCAGCTTGCTGGGCACGCATCAAGGCGTGTTGCATTACACGGTCGGGCAACGTCGCGGCCTTGGTGTGGCGACCGGCGACCCGCTTTATGTGGTGGCGATTGATGCCGATAAACGCGAAGTGATTGTCGGCCCACGCGAGGCTTTGGCGCGGGCGCGTATTTATCTGGAAGAAGTTAACTGGCTGGGCGCGGCGAAGGATGAGGCGGTTTCCGTGCGCGCCCGCATTCGCTCAACCGGCGAACCGGCGGCGGCGCAATTGACCCTTACCGGAAATGGCGCGGCCGAAATTATATTGTCTGAAGCGGAAGAGGGCGTCTCGCCCGGCCAAGCTTGCGTATTTTATGCCGCCGATAGCGACCGCGTTTTGGGCGGCGGCTGGATAAACGCCACCAAGGCCGAATAAGCCGAAGCGGCTTAGCTGTCGGCCCTCCTCAAACGCCTTCCCAGACCCTTGCAAGAACCGTGCCAATATCGTTAATGTGGCGGCGAAAGGAAACTCTATGGTTCTCGCGCCACGGCTGGAAATAGCGCAAAAGCAAAAGCTGATGATGAACCCGCAAATGCGGCAGGCCATCGAATTGCTTCAGCTAACCAATGTGCAATTAACTGATATGCTGAAGCGGGAAATGGAGCAAAACCCGTTTCTGGCCTTTGATGCGGCGCATTTTCGCGAAGCGGGTAATGGCGAAGCGCCGCGCGCGGTAACCGTTAGCGGCACCAGCGGTGCCGGTCTGAGCGATAAAATCGAGGCGGTGCGGGTTGATTTTGCGACGCCCGAGGGCGGCGATATGTCGGCCATGATGGAAAACCGCGCTGCCGATGAGGGCGGTTTGAACGGCCATATCATGAAGCAAATCGGTGAAGAGATTAGCGATCGCGATATTGCTATGCTGGCGATTGAATTGGCCGGTTGGCTGGATGATGACGGCTATTTGCGCGAAAGCGATGCTGAGATTTGCCGCACAATCGGCGTTGATGCGGGGTTGCTGTCTGAGACGTTAAAGCAGGTGCAAAGCTTTACACCAAGCGGCGTGTTTGCCCGAAATTTGCCCGATTGCTTGCG
>CBFIHY010000112.1:0-5252 GCA_965662315.1 Alphaproteobacteria bacterium | reverse complement strand
CGAGCCGGATATGTGGGCGCAACCCGACCAGAGCGCTCGGCATTATTTGTTTTTGCGCGATTGTTTGGCTGAATTGGATGCGGCACTGCAAGGGCTTGGCCAAGAGCTGATTATTCGCGTCGGCACGGCGGTTGAGGTGCTGCAAGCGCTGCACGATGAAACCGCGTTCACCGGGCTTTGGTCGCATCAAGAAACCGGCAATGGTTGGAGTTATGCGCGCGATAAAAAAGTCGCGGCATGGGCGCGGGCGAAAAATATAAATTGGCATGAGGCGCGCCAGCACGGCGTGCGTCGCGGGCACCATCAGCGCAATGATTGGGCGCGCTATTGGCACAGTGAAATTGACCGCCCGCAAATTGCGCCGCCCAGCGGTTTGGCGAATATTAATCTCCGTTCTGAAACACTGCCGACGCCCGACGCTTTGGGCTTGGCGCATGATGAGTGCCCGCAAAGGCAAAGCGGCGGGCGACGCGAAGCCTTGTCGCTTTTGGGCGGATTTCTGACCGAGCGCGGCAAAAGCTATCGCCGTAATATGTCTTCACCCTTGCATGGCGAATGGAGTTGTTCGCGCTTATCGCCGCATTTTGCTTTCGGCACATTATCGATACGCGAGGCCTTGCAAGCGGCAGAAGCGCGGCGCGCCGAACCGCTTGATAAGGGCTGGGCCGGCAGTTTGCGCGCATTTGAAAGCCGATTGCGTTGGCATTGCCATTTCATTCAAAAATTGGAAGACGAGCCGGCGATCGAATTTCACAATATGCATCCGGCCTATAATGGTTTGCGCGAAAACGCGTTTGACGACGCGCGCTTTGCCGCTTGGGCGGAAGGGCGGACCGGCTATCCGTTTATCGATGCGTGTATGCGCTCATTGACCGCGACCGGTTGGTTGAACTTTCGCATGCGCGCCATGTTGATGAGTTTCGCCTCTTATCATTTATGGTTGCATTGGCGGCCGACCGCTTTGCATTTGGCGCGGCTGTTTACCGATTATGAGCCGGGCATTCATTATGCGCAGGCGCAAATGCAATCGGGCACGACCGGCATTAATACGATGCGCATTTACAATCCGATAAAGCAAAGCCGTGACCAAGACGCGGATGGGGTTTTTCTGCGTCGCTGGCTGCCTGAAATTGCGCATTTGCCGAACCATCTCATTCATACGCCATGGGCGGCGCCCGATAGGGGCGACTATCCGGCGCCGATTGTCGATGAACGCCGGGCGCGTAAAATGGCGGCTGACAGGCTGTATGCATTGCGCCGTCGGCCCGAACATAAAACATTGGCTGCCAATGTGGTTGAGCGCCATGCCAGCCGCGCGCGGCCACCGGCCCGCCATCGTGCACAGCGCGGCGCATCAAAAACGCAAATTGAAATGAAGTTCTAGGCGTCTATTCAGTATTTTTGAAAAACCTGCTGATGGTGCTGCCGGGTGGAATTGAACCACCGACCTCTTCATTACCAATGAAGTGCTCTACCCCTGAGCTACGGCAGCATATGCAGGCGTGGCCAAGTGTTTGCCATAGCGGCGGCAGTGATGCAAGTGGCGATTGCGCCGGCGCCCGCCTTAAGCTAATGTTCATTTTTTGTTCTTATGTGTTGCGTCATGCGGAAAGCGTCTCAAAACTTGCCTTTGCAGCCGGTGCGTTTGGCTTGGCTGGTCGAGCGTCGGCTCAATCTCTGGGTCTGGTGCGAAACTTGTAGCCATCATAAATCGGTGCCGACTGTGCCGCTTCATGAAAAATACGGCGATGCCAGCCTGTCGGCGGTGAAAGAGAAGTTTCGTTGCGCGCAATGCGGCGGGCGCGAGATATTTTTGCGCCCCGATTGGCATAGTGCCGGTTGGACGCGCGGCGTGGTGTCGAAGCATGACAAATTGCCCGAATGATATTATGAAAAGACATGAGCAAAACGCCGAAAAGCAGCGATAAAAAAACCGCCAATCCGAAAACCGAGCGGCAGGAAAAACTGGCGGCGGCTTTGCGCGCCAATCTAAAACGCCGCAAAGCTGCGAAAAGAGAGCAACGCGCCGCGGCGCAGGATAAATCCGATGGATGAAATCATCATTGAAGGTGGCCGCAAGCTGAGCGGTGATATCGCTGTTTCCGGTTCTAAAAATGCCGTGCTGCCGCTAATGGTGGCCGGCTTGCTGAGCGATGAAAAACTGACTTTGCGCGGCACACCAAGGCTGGCCGATACGCGCACTTTGGCCAAAGTCTTGGCCGAATTGGGCGCCGAGGTTGAGGAGTTCGGCAATGGGCCGGGCGAGGGGGTAACAATTTTTGTCCCGCAGCTGACCAGCACGCATGCCTCTTATGAATGGGTATCGAAAATGCGCGCCAGCTTTTGGGTGTTGGGCCCGCTTTTGGCGCGCGCACATGAGGCGCAAGTCTCGCTGCCCGGTGGCTGTGCCATTGGCACACGGCCTGTCGATTTATATCTGAACGGGCTGGCCGCCATGGGGGCTGATATTTCGGTCGAGGGCGGTTATGTGAACGCCACCACCAAACATAATGGCCAAGGCGGGCTGACCGGCGCGCGGGTCGATTTTCCCTTTGTCTCGGTCGGCGCCACCCATGTGTTAATGATGGCGGCGTGTTTGGCCAAGGGCGAAACGGTGATTACCAATGCCGCAACGGAACCGGAAGTGGTCGATGTCGGGCGTTGCTTGCAGGCCATGGGGGCTAAAATTGACGGGCTGGGCACGCGCAATTTAACCATTCAAGGGGTCGAAAAACTATCCGGTGCCGACCATATTGTCAGCCGTGACCGCATTGAGGCGGGGGCTTTTGCCTTGGCCGTGGCGGCGACCGGCGGCGATGTAACCTTGACCGGCATTGATGAAGCGGCGATCGGTGCATTGGCCCCGGCCATGCGCTTGGCCGGTGCCGAATTGGAGCCAATGGCGGACGGTTTACGGGTGAGCGGCCCAAGCGGGCGGCCCATGGCGACGCCGATTACCACCGAGCCTTATCCCGGTTTCGCAACCGATTTACAGGCACCGTTTATGGGGCTGATGTGCTGCGCTGATGGTGTGTCGCGCATTCGCGAAACCATATTTGAAAACCGCTTCATGCATGTGCAGGAATTGGCACGGCTGGGCGCCGATATTTCTTTGGAAGGTGATACGGCCATTGTTACCGGTGTTGAAAAACTTTATGGCGCGCCGGTAATGGCGACCGATTTGCGCGCCAGTGTCACTTTGGTGATTGCCGGTCTGATGGCGGAGGGGGAAACGCGCATTTCACGCGTCTATCATCTGGACCGCGGCTATGAACGAATTGAAGAAAAATTATCAGCTGTCGGTGCCAAAATTTGGCGGGAGAAAAGATGAGCCTATCAGCCGGTCCGCCCCCCCTTAAGCTGTATGCGCAAAGCGCGGAGGATTTGAAAATCATCTCTGCCCTGCTGCAAGATGCGGTGGCGCAATTGGGGGATATGACATTTTTGGCCGATGAAAAGCGGTTTGTGATTTTATTCAATCGGTTTTGCTGGGAGCATGACGGCGCGCCGATGCGGGTGCGCAGTGCCATGCAGCTTGCCAATGTCGCTTCCATCAGGCAAAAGAAGCTCAACCCAAGCCGCCGCGATGGCATTGTTTCTTTGCTGGCGGTTGATTTTGAGATGGAAGACGCCCCGGCGGGCGACATTTGTCTGAAATTTGCCGGTGGTGGTGAGATCCGCTTGGCAGTTGAGGCCTGCGAGGCCATATTGGAAGATATTACCGCGCCGTGGGCGGCGAAAGCCCGCCCGCAGCATGATTTGGACGAGTAGAGGAACCGTAACGGAAATCTGATGGCCTGTTTTTTACGCGCCCATATTAATGATGATGATTTCGCTGCCCGCTTCAGCGCGCTGCAGTCGATGAAGCGCGAGCAATCGGTGGATGTGAATAATGCCGTTACCGCGATTATTGATGATGTGCGGGCGCGCGGCGATGCAGCTTTGATTGAGCTGACGCAAAAATATGACCGCCAAACATTAACCGCTGAAACTTTGCGTATATCCGAGGCTGAAATTGACGCCGCTATTGCTGATTGTGCGCCGGAAACAAAAGCCGCGCTGCAATTGGCAGCCGAACGTATTGCCGATTTTCATGCCCGTCAAAAACCCGAAGATGCGCGTTTTACCGATGCGGCCGGTGTTGAATTGGGCCATCGCTGGGGGGCGGTTGATGCGGCCGGTCTTTATGTGCCGGGCGGTTTGGCCAATTACCCGTCCAGTGTTTTGATGAATGCCATTCCCGCCCGTGTCGCCGGTGTTGGGCGCGTGGTGATGGTGGTGCCGACGCCTGACGGACAATTGAACCCGCTGGTTTTGGTCGCGGCCAAGCTGGCCGGTGTCGATGAAATTTATCGCATTGGCGGCGCGCAAGCCGTTGCCGCTTTGGCCTATGGCACTGGGAGCATTGAGCCGGTCAATGTGATTGTCGGGCCGGGCAATGCCTATGTGGCGGCAGCGAAGAAGCAAGTCTTCGGGCAAGTCGGTATTGATATGATTGCCGGCCCGTCTGAAATTTTGGTGGTTGCGGATAATGAAAATGATCCGGCATGGATGGCGGCTGATTTACTGAGCCAAGCCGAGCATGATGAGGTGGCGCAATCAATTTTCATTTGTGATGACGCCGATTATGCCGATGCGGTGGCGGCGGCGGTGGAAAGCAGTTTAACGACCCTGCCGCGCGAAGCGATTGCCCGCGCCAGTTGGGAAAATTTCGGTGCTATTTTGGTGGTCGATGATTTAACCGCACAAGCCCCCGAACTGGTCAATCAATTGGCGCCGGAGCATTTGGAATTGGCGGTTGGTGAACCGGATGCGCTGGCGGATAAAATCCGCCATGCCGGTGCGATTTTTATGGGCCGTCACACGCCGGAAGCGATTGGCGATTATATTGCCGGCCCCAATCATGTGCTGCCGACCGCACGCGCGGCGCGCTATGCGTCGGGGCTATCCGTGTTGGATTTCATGAAGCGGTCTTCTTTGGTGAAATGCGATGCCGCGGCCTTGGCCGCCATCGGGCCGGCTGCGGTGAAGCTGGCAGAAGAAGAAGGCTTGCAGGCGCATGGTCGCTCAATCTCCATTCGTTTGAATATCGGACAAGACAGCTAAATGAGCGCTGACGGCGATAAGGGGCAACGCATTGTCCATATCTCGTTGGATGATCCGGCCTTGGTGGCGCGCAATCCTGATATTGAACATGAACGCCGCGTGGCGATTTTTGATTTGATTGAAAACAATCATTTTGCCTTGGTTGG
>CBFIHY010000111.1:0-5438 GCA_965662315.1 Alphaproteobacteria bacterium | reverse complement strand
GTGGCGCGCAAAATATTGACCCATGGGTCGACATCAGAAAAGGCGCGTAAACTGGTTTCGGCATGAATTTGCGGCGCGCAATCCGGCGCACCAATGGCGGCGGCAATATTGGCAAATAACACCCGGGCAGCGCGGATTTTTGCCAGAGTGGCAAAGAAATCAACATCAGCAGCCAGCGTCAGGGTGATTTTTGGCAGCGCATCGGTCGGCGCTATGCCTGCCGCTTCCAACGCCCTCAAGCCTTGTGTCACTTCGGCCAGCATCCAGCCCAATTCTTGCGGCACACCGGCCCCTTGCGCGTGATAGGCCGCGCCATTGGCGGTGATGAGGCGGGCGGAAGGACGCGCGGTAGCGCGTTGTGCCACCGCAACCGCATCAGAAGCTGACAGGTTTAAGAAGACCGGTACATCGGCAATGCTTTGATTGTCCAACAGATCAAGCACCGCATTGGCATTGTCAGCCGAAGCCGAGGCCAAAGAGAGCGGCGCAATATCCAACATCACGCCCTTCAGCAATTTATCCAATTGTGCCGCGTCGGCATTGGTCTCACTGAAATCCAACATCAGCGCGCTGACGCCGCCGGAAAGGTCAGTCAGAATATCTTCATTGGCGGCGGCTTTACGACCGATAATCACCCGTTGCGCAATCTGCCATGGCAAAAACTTATTATTCAGTGCGCTGGCACCGCGCGTGAACGGAGCAAAGCCCGGCAGCCCCGCATCATCAGCCTTGGTTGTCTGGCTTGCTTCCGTGTAAAGCGGTTGTCGGGAAAACCCTGCCAAATCATTGGAATTCAGCGTATCGACCGCTTTGCCGCGCAGCGCCGTTTCAACCGCTTGCAGCCAATCATCTTGCGTCGGCGCGCCAAATGAATTCCCTAATTCCAATTCACTCATTGAATGGTCTCCCGAACCGTCCCGCTATCCGTCTTCCGTTGTCAGTAAATAGCTTATGGATAAAAGCAAGGCAATAAGCGCCGGTGCCCAACTGGCCAAAATCGCCGGCATATAACTCAATTCGCCCATTAAAACGGCGAAATCATTGAATAAAAACAAGACAAACCCGCATAGAACAGACATGCCGAGCGTTTGGCCTGTGGTGAACATGCGGCCCGTCGGCAATGAGAAGCAGGCGGCTACCATCACCATGGCCATTAACAAAACCGGCAATGCCAGAAGCGACTGGAAGCGCACTTGATGGCGCGTCACATCAATGCCGGTTTTACCGGCGCTGGAAATATAATTCGGTAATTGCCAAATATTGATAATGCGCGCCGAGATGAACGTATCTTCCAGACTTTCCGATTTCAGGCTGGTTGGCAGGGTCAATTCGCTTTGCTTTTGCGGTAATTCATTGCCGCGATAAATAGTGGCGTCGGAAAGCTTAAGCGTGCCGTTGAGCACTTGCGCTGATGGCGCGGTAATACGGCGTTGATACAGGCCGCTTTCATCAAGCTGCATAATATCCAAATTCAGCAATCGGCCCGTCGCCTCATCAATTTTTTCGGCGCGGCTGACATAGCTGCCATTATTGCTGACTTCGCGGAACCAAATGCCACCGGTCGAAAAACTGAGGCCGGTTTTGCGCGAGGTCAATTCCGCTTGCTTTTCGGCAAATTGATTTTGCAATGCGGCCCCTATCGGCTCGACCAGCAGGATAATCAGGGTTGAGAAGATAAAGGTGAAGGCCAAAAGCGGGCGCAGAAATTGCCAAACCGACAGACCGGCGGCACGAATGATTGCCAGCTCTTGCGCTTGGCTGAGGCGAAGCAAGCAAAACACCGTGCCGAATAAAAATATAAACGGCAGAAAATCCATCAGTAAAAGCGGCAAGCGATGCAGGGTAAAAATAAAGGCGGTGCCGGCCCCCAATTCAAAGCGATTGGCAAAGCGCAGCATTTCAAGAAAATCACCCAGCATGGCCACTGTGCCGAAGCCCAGAGTCACAATCAGTAGCCAGACGAAAAACCGTCTTATGAGATATCTGTTCAGGCGACCTATCATGCGGCGCGTCCGGTTAAGCGGCGAATGAAATCAGGGTCGTTTTGCCGTTGAATGAAGCCCATAAGACCAAGCATGAACAGCATTGGCCAAATAAAAATAATCGCCGGACGGTTTTCTTCCACCGCCACATCAGCCAAGGCAATGACACCGATTTGAAAAACAATCGCCAGTAATATGGCGGCCATAATGCGCTGACCATAGCCGCTGCGGCTAATGCCACCCGCGGTGATAACGGCAAAGCTGATAAGCATGAAAACAAACGGCGCAGCAAGATTGGAAATCAATTCCAGGCCGCGCCCGCGCATGCGATCAATGCGCCGCGGATTATCGACACCATGCGCGCTCGGGTCGAGCAATTGATGGATCATCATATGATTGCGATTGAAGTTGATTTTTGTCGCGACCTGCGGCGGTGCTTCATTAAGCGGCAGCGTATAGCTGTCAAAGCTGACCAATTGGCGGCGACCATCGGCTGAAGATACGTGCTGGCTGCCGCTCTCCAAAATGAAATATGTATCATCGCCACGCGTTTGAATGGCCGCCCGTTTGGCCAGATAAACTACCGGTCGGTTCGCTTCGGCGGTGTCATAAATCATTAAATCCAACCATTTGCCGTCTTGGTCTTGGCCGCTGGTAAAGGCAGTCATGCCGGGCTTTAAATCTTTAAATGCGCCCGGTTGCAATTCGGCCAAAGCCAGCTTGGTGCCGCTCTCAGCCGAGTTTAACTTCAGTGTCTTCATTGCCAGCGGTGAAATATAAAATGCCAGCACGCCTTGCAGCAGCATCACCACAAAACCCAGTAACAGCATGGGCCGCAACACCCTTAGCGGACTGAGACCGGCGGCGGTGAAAGCAAAATATTCATAATCTTGCAGCAGCCGCACCATTTGCGAGATGACGGTAATCAGCAGCGCCGGTGCCAGCGTGAAAGTCAGTACACGCGGCAAAACCAACGCCGACAGCATCAGCGTTTCAAAAGGTGACGCCCCTGAAGTCAGTGCCTTATCAATAAGATTGAGCGCTTGGACGAGCCAAATAACACCGGACAAAACGAGCGTCAGGGCAAGCTGGCCTTTCAGCAGGCGCATGAATAAATAGCGGTCAAGCATGGGCTGACAATATCAGTGCTTTGCGCCGCTGACCAATAGAATTGCAAAGCTGTCGCAGACGCGATTATCGGTTTGCGTTGGATTTGCCGATTGCCTAAGATTTTCGCCAAAGGGAGAGCAAAATGGATTTGAATTTCACGCAGGAATACGAAGATTTTCGTGCCGAAGTGCAACAGTTTCTCGACGATCATAAAGACGCTGCACCGGCGCAAGGCGACCGCTCCGTGCGCAGTGAAAAGCGACTTGCTTGGCAAAAAACGCTTTTGCAACACGGCTATGCGGCGCGCACTCATCCGAAAGAATATGGCGGCTATGGTGCCCAGCCGGATGCGCTGAAAGCCCGTATCATTGCGGAAGAATTCAGCCGCGCCAAAATGCCCGGCGGCATTGCCGGTCAGGGCATTAATATGTTGGTGCCGACCTTGCTGGAACTCGGCACGGAAGAGCAAAAGCAAAAATATATCGAACCGACTTTGCGCGGCGAGATGGTCTGGTGCCAAGGTTATTCAGAGCCGGGGGCCGGGTCTGACCTTGCATCTTTGCGTACCTCGGCGGTGGTTGATGGCGATGATTTCGTCATTAACGGCCAGAAGATTTGGACCTCGACAGCGCAATTTGCCGATATGATGTTCTGCCTTGTGCGCACCGAGCCAGAGGCCAAAAAGCATCACGGCATTAGCTATATTCTCATCGATATGAAGACGCCGGGCATAGAAGTACGCCCGCTTATGACAATGACCGGTTTTGCCGAGTTCAACGAAGTATTTTTCACCGATGTGCGGGTGCCGGTGACGTCGATTGTCGGCAATCGCGGCGAAGGCTGGATGGTGGCCAATGCAACGCTGACGCACGAACGCGGCATGTTGGGTGACCCCGATGCTGCTTTGTCACGCTTGCGTTCAGTGGCGGACATAATGCAGCAAGAACACGTCGACGGGGAAAGCCTGATGAATAATCAAGTGTTCCGCGACCGCTTGCTGCAATTGCAAGCCGAAGCCTATGCGATGAAAATGAACGGCATGCGCCTGACCACGGCGGCCAGTGAAAAGAAATCGGCCGGCATGGCGGGACTGCTGGTCAAATTGCAGGGCTGCGAGTTGAACCACCAAATTGCCGAATTGGCGATCGATGTGATGGGCGAGTATGGCATGCTGCTGCATGACAGCCCGTTTGCGCGTGATAAAGGCTTTTGGCAAACCGCTTATATGTTCGACCTTGGGCTGATTATCGGCGGCGGGTCGGCGCAAATTCAAAAGAATATTATTTCTGAGCGTGGCCTCGGATTGCCGCGTGAGCCGAAGCCTGCGCCGAATTCTTTTAAAGCCAATTAGGAACTGTTGTTATGTATTTCGGATTGAATGAAGACCAAAACATGCTGCAGGACTCGGTGCGGCGTTATCTTGAAACCGCGTCTGAATTGGAAAATGTGCGCGGCTTTGCTGAGGGCGATAATAGCCTCGCAGATGAGTTGCAAAACGGCTTGATGGAATTGGGTGTGCCGTTTGTGCTGATGCCCGAAGAACTTAATGGTGAAAAATTGGGCGGGCTTGGTATGGGCGTGCTGGAAGCGGCGCTGATACAAGAGCAGCTGGGCCGCCATGTTGCGCCATCCGGTTTTACCGCCGCTTATGGCATGGCCGTCATCGGCCTCACGCGAGCAGGCGATAGCGATTGGCTGAGCCGCATCGCATCGGGCGAAGTGGTGATGGGAGTCGGACTGACTGAAGCGACAGGTGGCCGCGAAGGGGCCGGACTGACGCTGAACGGCGATAAGGTTTCGGGCCGCGCTACTTTTGTTATGGGCGCAGAAACCGCAACGCATTTTCTGCTGACCACCGGCGCGCAGCTTATAATTGTTGAGCGCGGGGCAAGCGGCGTTAGTGAAACCGCTCTAACGATGATTGATAAAACCCGCCATGCGGTGACGCTCGATTTGGATGCCGCCGCCGCCAGTGTCGTGGCCGGAAATAATCATGCCGATGCACAAGCTAAAATGATTGATGGCGGGCGCGTTTTGCTGGCTGCCGATACGCTGGGCGCGGCGGAGATGATGCTCGAAAAAGCCGTCGACTATGCGAAAGATCGCGAGCAGTTTAATCGGCCTATCGGTTCGTTTCAGGCGGTCAAGCATATGTGCGCCGAAATGGCCGCTAAGCTGGAGCCGTGCCGCGCATTGGTTTGGTATGCCGCCTACGCACAAGACAATGTGCCCGAAGAAGCCGCGCTGACCTCGCGTTTGGCGAAATCGCATTTGTCTGAGGTCGGCAAGTTTGTCGCCCGCACCTCAACCGAAGTGCATGGCGGCATGGGCTTTACCGATTTGCTT
>CBFIHY010000110.1:0-5494 GCA_965662315.1 Alphaproteobacteria bacterium | reverse complement strand
TATGGGACAAAACTTGCGCCTTTTACTGATTGAAGATGATAAAGCGGCGGCTAAGGTGCTTGGCACGCGCTTTGCCGATGCCGATATGGATATGCGGCATGCGGCTGATGGCGTGGCCGGTTTGGCAGCGGCGCGCGAAGGTGATTTTGATGTTTTGATTGTCGACCGCATGTTGCCGAAAATAAACGGTACTGAACTGGTCGGCACATTGCGCACTGAAGGCGATGAGACGCCGGTGCTTTTTCTGTCAGCTTTGGGCGAAGTGGACGACCGCGTTGCCGGATTTGAAGCAGGTGGTGATGATTATCTGACCAAGCCTTATGCGTTTGCCGAATTGCAAGCGCGGGTGATTGCTTTGGCACGGCGCAAAGAAACCGCGCAGCCGACAGAAATGCAATTGGCCGATTTGCGCATTGATTTGCTGGCCCGTGCGGCGCGGCGTGGCGACAATTTACTGGATTTGAACAATCGCGAATTTGATTTGCTGGCCTATTTAATGCGTCATCAGGGGCAAGTTGTGACGCGCAATATGCTGTTGCAAAATGTTTGGAATTACGGCCTCGACACGCAAACCAATGTCGTCGATGTGCATATTTCGCGGCTGCGCAGCAAGCTGGATAAAGGCTTTACGCCGCCGCTTTTACACACAAAACGCGGCCAAGGTTTTATCTTGCAGGTTGACGCATGAGAACGCTTTGGCGGCTGGCCGGATTTCGCGCGGCACTGGCTTATACCGGTATTTTGCTGGTCGCTATGGGGCTGGTGCTGGGGCTATTATATGCGCGCCTCGCCGCCGATTTGCAGCGCACGCAAGACAATCTCATCTGGCGCGATGCGGCGGTTTATTCTTTTACCTATCAGCGCGACGGGTTGCGCGGTCTGGCCGAGGCGGTGACGCTTATTGAAGGCGGGCAGGGTCGTTATGTGCGGCTATCCAATCGCTTGGGTCGCTATATTGCCGGTAATCTGGAAAGCTTTCCGTCGCTGCAAAACACAAGTCAAAACGCCGATAATATTGGCTGGCTGAACTTCACCCATGACGGAGAGCCGGTGCGCGCGCGGCTGGTGCACATAGATGATGATGTGCTGCTTTTGGTCGGTCATGATGTATCTGATGGAGCGGCTTTACTGGCCGCTTTTCGCGGTGCTTTTGCGTTGGCTTTAATGGCAATGTTGCTGGTCGGTTTGGGCGGTGGTGCGTTTTTGGCGCGGCGGGGCCTGCAAAGGGTTGAGCATATTGTTGAAGAATTGCGTCCTGTTGGTGGTGGTGATTTATCGGCCCGCCTGAGCGAGACCGATGGCGCGGCCGAGTGGCAGGTTTTGCAATCGCAAATAAATGCCATGCTGGCGCAGCTTGAAAAGCTGATGCAAGCGACGCGCCAAGTCAGTGATAATCTGGCGCATGATTTACGCGCACCCCTTACCCGTTTGCGCGCCCGCTTGGAAGCTCTGCTGGCCACCACGGATAGCGATGAAATTGCTGCTGCCTTGGATGATGTCGATATATTGCTGAAAAGTTTTAATGCGCTTCTTGCCTTGTCGCGGCTTGAGAGCGGGGTCGGCACATTGCAGGCCGCGCCGATAAATATCGCTGCCCTATTGACTGAGCTGCATGATTTATTCGCGCCGGTATTTGAAGAGCAAGCCATGCAATTGGTATTGCAGGTAAATGAGTTGCCGCAAATTTCCGGCGATGCCGATTTGCTGGCGCAGGCTTTGGTCAATGGGTTGGAAAATGTTTTGGCGCATGCGGCGATTGCCGACAGCACGGTCGAATTATCAGCCCGACATAGCGGCCAAGATATTATTGTGTCGATTGCCGATGCCGGTATCGGTATTGCTGCCGATAAACGCGATGCGGCGATTGAGCGTTTTGTGCAACTGGATGAAAGCCGGACGCAAGGCGGCAGCGGTCTCGGCCTGTCGCTGATGGCGGCGATAGCCGCGCAGCATGGCGGGCGGCTGGTTTTATCTGACAATCAACCCGGTTTGAGGGTGGAGATTTATCTGCCCGTTACGGCGGACTGATGAGCCATTTATTTGACGCACTTCCCGATTATCGCCCGCTTGATGGTGCGCGGGCAGACTTGCTGCTGCAGGATTTACTGTCTATTGAGGCGGCCGCACCTTTGGTCGCTTCGCATAAAAACTTCTTTGCTTGGCTGGTCGAGGGCAGTCCTTTTTTGGCCCGCCTTATGCGTCGCTATCCGGAGGTTTTACCGGCGCTGCAAACGCAAACACCGGAAGATTATCTGGATGATTTATATGCCGCGCTGGAGCAAGGCATGGCCGCGGCATCAGATAAAGACGCGGCGATGGCATTGCTGCGTCATACCCGCAACCGCGCCGCATTAAGTATTGCGCTGGCCGATATTGCAGATATTTGGGAGGTTGAAACGGTAACCAAATATCTGTCGCGTCTGGCTGATTTGGCGGTGCGGTTGAGCCTTGATTTTTTGCTGCATGAAGCGGTTAAGCAAGGACGATTAACGGCGTTTTCGCGCGATGGTTTGGTGGTGCTGGCGCTCGGTAAACATGGCGGGCAGGAGCTTAATTATTCTTCTGATATTGATTTTGTCGTCTATTACACAGCCGACGCATTGCCCTTGGCAGAAGGTCAAGACACGCGCAAATTCCATATTAAATTGGTGCAGGATTTAACCGCGCTTTTGCAAAATGTAACGGCGGACGGTTTTGTGTTTCGGGTCGATTTGCGCTTGCGGCCAGACCCCGGCGCGACGCCGGTCACCGTCTCGGTCGATGCGGCGCTCGGCTATTATGAGAGCATGGGGCAAAATTGGGAGCGCGCAGTTTATATTAAGGCGCGTCCGATTGCCGGTGATTTGAACGCCGGTGAGAAATTCTTGCATGATTTACAGCCTTATATTTGGCGGCGTTATTTTGACTTTGCAGCGATTGAAGATGTGCATTCGATGAAGCGGCAAATGCATGCGGTGCGCGGTCATGCCGAAATTGCTGCCGAGGGGCATAATTTGAAATTGGGTCGCGGCGGTATTCGCGAGATTGAGTTTTTTGTCCAAACGCAGCAATTAATCGCCGGTGGTCGCGATAAAGACCTGCGCGGGCGGCGCACGGTTGATATGCTGAAAATGCTGGCTGCCAAAGATTGGATAACGCAAGAAACGGCGGCGAAGTTAACCGCCTCTTATTATTATTTGCGGCGCATGGAGCACCGCTTGCAAATGCGTCTCGATGAGCAGACACAAACCTTGCCGAAAGATGCGGAAGGGTTTGCCGGTTTTGCCTGCTTTGCCGGATATCCGTCCGTCGATGCATTTGCCGAAGCGTTTAAAGCGCATTTGCGCGGCGTGACGGCGGAATATGCGCAATTATTTGAGCAAGCCGAAAGCCTGTCCGGCGAGGAAGGCAATTTGGTGTTTACCGGTGGCGAGGACGACCCGGAAACCTTGCAGACATTATCTGATATGGGATTTCAAAGACCGGCTGATTTATCAGCAATTATTCGCGGTTGGCACGCCGGACGCATGGCAGCGACGCGCAGTGCGCGGGCGCGTGAAATATTGACCCGCTTACAACCGGTTTTGCTGCGCAAGCTGGCCGAGGCGCGCAATCCCGATAATGGCTTTATTCGCTTTGACGGTTTTTTGGCGGCCCTGCCTGCCGGTGTGCAAATTTTTTCGATGTTTCAAACAAATCCGCATTTGCTGAATTTGTTGGTCGACATCATTAATACGGCACCGCGATTGGCAGCGTTTCTGGCCGCCAATTCGGCATTGATGGATGCATTGGTGCAGCCGGTCAATCAATTGGCGGACGCGCCGGACTGGCCTTTGGATGATTTTGAAGCGGCAATGGATGGCGTGCGCCGCCATGTGCATGAAGAGCAGTTTCGCATCGGCACGCGCAGTTTGGCCGATCCGGTGATGGCTTTGTCTTATGGCGATGATTATACCCGTCTGGCCGAGCGTGCCATTCAGGCGCTTTATGCCGCCACTATGGCCGAGATGCAGCGCCAATATGGCAGTTTACCCGATGCCGATATGGTGGTTTTGGGGCTGGGCAAATTGGGCAGTGGCGAGATGACATTGCAATCGGATTTGGATTTGATTTTCATTTGCGATTGCGCCGACTTCGACGCGGTATCGGATGGGCCGAAATCATTGGATGCGCCGCGTTGGTTTTCGCGCGCGGCGCGGCTTTTGGTCAGCGCATTATCCGCGCCGACGGCGGAAGGCGGCTTGTTCGAGGTTGATACGCGCTTGCGTCCATCCGGCAATGCCGGTGCGCTGGTGACGCGGCTGTCGAGCTTTGAAAATTATCAGCGCGACAAGGCGTGGAGTTGGGAGCATATGGCCCTGACCCGCGCCCGCATTTTGGCCGGTGCTCAGAGCTTGCGCGACAAAGTCGATAATGTGATTGGCGATATTTTGACGTCCAATCGTGATGCCGGTGAACTGGCCGATGATGTTGACGCGATGCGCGCACGGTTGAGAGAGCATCAAAAACAAGGCGGGCCGTTTGACATTCGGCGCGGCGATGGTGGGCTGGTTGATATTGAGTTTATCGCGCAAAGCCTGCAGCTCATGGAAGCTGCGCGACATCAGCAGCTTATCGGGCCGCGCCCTTTGCCGCAATTGCTGGATGATTTGCTGGCTGCCAAGGTGCTGGATGCGCCAGCCCATGAGGCACTGTCGGCGGCGGCAAACTGCTTTTTAAGCTTGCGACAAATTGCCAGCCTTGCTTTGGAGGATGATGAGCAAGACCCGCCAACCGCCATTCGCAATTTACTGCTGGAAGCGATGAATGAGCCTGATTTGCCTCGATTATTGGACCGTATTGCAAGCCACCGCCGGCAGGTTGATGCGGTTTATACCAGTGCCATGGCGCGTTTGCGCCTCATGCGAAATGATTGACCGTAAAAACTCAATCACCTAGGCTTGAGCGCAGACTTGGGAGAGACATATGAATTTTGATTTTTCTGATGACCAGAAAATGCTGAAAGATCAGGCGCGCAAATTCCTTGAGGATAAGTGCAGCTATGATGATGTGCGGACAATTCTGGAAAGCGATGACAGTCATCATGATGGCGTGTGGAACGGTTTATGCGAACTGGGTTTTGCCGGTGCCGCCATTCCTGAAGAATTTGGCGGATTGGGCCTTGGCGCGCTTGAGCTTTGCGTGATTGCCGAAGAGCTTGGCCGCGCTGCCGCGCCGGTTCCGTTTTCCTCTTCCATTTATATGTTTGCTGAAGCTTTGAAGCTGGCCGGTTCTGATGAGCAAAAAGCCGCTTGGTTGCCGCAAATTGCAACCGGCGAAATCATCGGCACGGTTGCGGCTGCCGAGGGCACGCAAGCGCCGTCACCGCGCACTGTGAAAGCCGGTTTTTCAGGCGGCAAGCTGAACGGCCGCAAATTGCCGGTCGCTGATGGCGAAACCGCATCGGTTGCCGTGGTGTTGGCCAATACGGGCGGCGCCGGCGAGCAAGCGCTGTCACTGGTTTTGGTTGACCTTA
>CBFIHY010000109.1:0-5508 GCA_965662315.1 Alphaproteobacteria bacterium | reverse complement strand
GGGGTTATTCCGCCGCAAGACTTTGACGCGCTGCGCGATGCCGGTGCGAAAGCGATTTTCCCGCCCGGCACGGTTATTCCCGATGCCGCAAACGAGCTGATTACCACCCTCACCGCCCATTTAGGACATAATGAGGCAGCATAAGCACCCGCTTGCCTGAGAAGGCAAGCACGGTGCGCCTGCTGCAAGCGAGATGGTTTGGCATCGTCAAACCATCGAGACGCAGCGTAAGGACTTATCGAGCGTCAGCGAGAACTAGTCCGCCCGCTGCCAGCGAACCGCCGCAAGGCGGTAAGTCGGCCAATGTAGGGCCTAAGGGCGCGGTAGCTATATCGCCGCCGCAAGGCGGTAGGTCAACGGTGCTTTTAGCCGGCAAAATGCGGAGTGTTTTATCTAGATAAAACAGTTATTTAGGCTATCAGGCCGCCTGAATTCTTGATTTTTGGTTAAAAACCGAGTATAAGAACTTTATTGCGCAATAAAACCAAAAAGGAACGCGCCATGTCATTGAAAATGTCCGAAATCGTCGCCAGCTTTGCGCCGCGTATAACAGCGGCTGAGAATACGATATCGTCGCTTGAGCAAACCCATGATTGGGAAATGCAATTACAAGACCATAGCGCCTATAGCACTTCTTGGGGGCACGGCAGCTATTCTTGGGGGCTTCATATTTATGTCGTCTATACCGGCCCGGGCGACGTCACTTGGAGCTGGGGCGGCGCTTTTTCATCAAGCAAAATTTTTCTCGGCGATGGCGACGACCATGTGTACGGCAATTTAAGCTCTGACAAGGTTCACACCGGCGCGGGCGATGATTTTATTCGCGGCGGCGCAGGAAATGATGAGCTTATCGGCGGTGACGGCGACGACACCATCTATGGTGATGAAGGCAATGATATTCTTTTCGGTGGTGACGGCAATGACATTCTTTACGCCGGCACGGGACACTGTTCGATTTATTTTGGCACTAAAGTATTTCCGAGAATGGGCCTGAGCGAAAATTACTACGAAGATGGCGACGATGTTCTCTATGGTGGCAATGGCGATGACAAGCTGTTTGATGCAGGTGCCGGCAATAATATTTTCGTCGGCGGCAAGGGCTATGATTTTATCCATATGGGTAGCGGCCAAAACATCGTTGTCGTCGACCCCAGCGTCACTGAATATTATTACTACTGTGACTACGTTACCGGCTTTAGCGACGATGACCTGATTTATATCCCCGGCTTGGCGACACATGAAAATGCGCTCGAAGAAGCGGGTATTTATTGGCGCGAACAATATGGTGGCACAACGGTTTTTATCAAACGCGATTACAGCCCTGACGAAGTAGTCATTGTCCTTAGACAATATACCGGCCTGAAGCTGGAGCATTTCGGCATCAAGCCGTCACCGGTCATCACGCCGGAGCCTGAACCCGTAACGGTTCCCGAAACTTTCTCTGTTAAGGTTCCGCCCAAGCCGGAAGAAAAACAGCCCGAGTCCAAAACACAGGAGCCGGCCAGTGTTAAACTGACGGTCGGCACGGAAAACAATGACCGAATAAAAGGCGATGACGGCAATGACATGATTGCTGCGCTGCAAGGCGATGATTGGGTGCATGGCCAAGATGGCGATGATGTGCTGCATGGCGGTGATGGCACTGACAATCTTTATGGCGGCAAAGGCGATGACACGCTTTATGGCGATGGTGGTGATGACCAATTGCGCGGCGGCCTGGGCAATGATTTGCTCATTGGCGGCGATGGAAGCGATATCGGGTTTTTTGTCTATTCGACGAAACACCTCACAGAAGATGTCACGGCCGACCTGACCCTCAAAGCCAATCGCGGCAAAGCCCATAAAAAGACGCTGGATAATGGCGAGGAAGTTAAGTTCAAACAGTTTTGGGTCGATCTCAATAATAACGGCATTAAAGATGATGGCGATGAGTTCGACTTCTACAGCGGTATCGAACGGTTTCTTATACACGGCGGCATGGGCAATGACCTTATCGCCGGTGCCAATGGCGCTGATACATTAATCGGGCATGGCGGGAATGACCGCCTTTACGGCAAAGGTGGAGACGACTTCCTAAAAGGTGATTTGGGCAAAGATATTTTGCATGGCGGCCGAGGCAATGATGTGCTGAACGGCGGCTATGGCAATGATGTGCTGAAAGGCGGCAGCGGCAATGACAAGCTGCGCGGCGAATTTGGCAATGACGTGCTGAAAGGCGGCGCCGGCAATGACTATCTTTACGCCGGTGACGGACGAGACATACTCATCGGTGGCTCAGGCAATGATATTTTTATTGTCACCCAGGCCTCACCTCTGGCGCAGGCCAATGTCATCCGCGATTTCGGTAAAGGTGATGACCGCGTAGGTTTCGGAGACAATGTCAGCACCGTTTATGTGCGTCAGGCCAATGGCGACACCATATTGCAAAACAGCGACGCAGATGATGCTCAGGTATACGCTATCTTAAAAGGCTATACCGGCACGCTAGACGAAATCGACAGCACTTATAATGCAGCTGATTTCACCTTTGTCGACATCCTCTAATCGTGAACGCGGATGAGACCTTCTTGAGCAGCCGTGGCAATCAGCTTGCCGTCGCGGGTAAAGAAGTGACCGAAATTCATGCCGCGACCACCGGCTGAAGCCGGGCTGTCTTGCACATAAAGCATCCAGTCATTGGCCTCAAACTCGTGATAAAACCACATCGCATGGTCGAGACTGGCCGATTGCAGTTTCGGATTCATATAGCTTAGCGCGTGTGGGCGCATGCATGTGTCCAGCAATGAGGTGTCGGAAATATAAGACAGCATGGCTTGGTTGGTGGCAAAGTCCTTCGGCATGCCGGGATCGACTTTCACCCAAACAATATTGCGCGGCTCAGCCGGTTCCGGATTGAAAATATCTTTCGGGCTGACCGGACGAACTTCAAATGGCCGACGCCGCAGCCAGCTATCACGAAACTTTTCCGGAATTTTCTCGGCATTTTCCAGCCGCATTTCATAATCGCTTTTCAGCGATTCCGGATCCGGCGCATAAGGCATTTGCATTTGGTGCTCGCGGCCTTCTTCAAAGCGCTGAAAACTGGCTGCCATATTGAAAATCTGTTTGCCGTGCTGAATGGCAATGACCCGCCGCGAGGCAAAACTACGGCCATCGCGCGCCGTATCGACCTCGTAAATAATCGGCGTATCAGGGTCGCCCGGGCGCAGAAAATAGCTATGGAAGCTATGACAGAACATATCATCCACCGTATAGCAGGCCGCCATCAATGCTTGCCCCAGCACTTGCCCGCCAAACACACGTTGGCGTTGTTCATTCGGGCTTTGGCCACGAAACAGGTTTACTTCCAGTCGCTCAAGTTTCAGCAACTGCAAAATCGTATCGAGTGATTGGTCCATTTTTGTCCCTTATTATGCGGGGATTACTGTTTTGTCGGTGCTTGCGCCGGCACAATGGTGACGCTTTCACCACAGCCACATGCATCGGTTTGATTTGGATTATTGAAACGAAAACCGGCCGATAATTTGTCTTCTTCCCAGTCCATTTCCGTGCCGAGTAAAAACAACACGGCTTTGGCTTCTATCAAAATCGTCACGCCCTTATCTTCAACCAATTCGTCGAGCGGTTGTTTTTCTTCAGCGTAATCCATTGTGTATTCCATGCCGGCGCAGCCGCCATTTTTTACCCCGAGACGAATGCCAATTTTTGGCGTCTCAGAATTTGCCATTATGCGTTTCACACGCTCGGCGGCGCGGTCGGTTAGCGTGATGGCTTTCGGCATTTCGTAAGTTTGGCTCATATCTCTTCCGTCTCGTTAAAACATATTCAACGCTACGCGGGCTTCATCCGACATACGGCTCGGATCCCATGGCGGGTCAAAGGTCATATTTACCACAACATCGCCGACACCGTCCACCGAGCGCACTGCATCTTCAACCCAACGCGGCATATGCTCAGCGACCGGACAGCCGGGCGCAGTCAATGTCATATCAATGGTAACATCGCGATCATCAGAAATATCAACGCGGTAAATCAGACCCAACTCATAAATATCAACCGGAATTTCCGGGTCATAAACGCTTTTCATCGCGCCGATAATGTCATCGGTCAGCGCCGCCATTTGTGGCGATAATTCTTCAATCGGAACCGGCTCTTGCATCTCATTTGCCGCCTCGATTTGAGGCGCGGCATCGGCATTTGCCGAGGTATCGATTACCGGCATTTCCTTTTCGTCACTCATCCGAAAAACTCAATCGCTTTATTCAGGGCATTGACCAGCGCGTCAACTTCCTCATGCGTATTATAAACGGCAAAAGAGGCGCGCGCTGTCGCCGGAACTTCGAACCGTGTCATTAAAGGTTGCGCGCAATGATGGCCGGCACGCACCGCAACACCGGAACGGTCAATCACCGTTGCCAAATCATGCGGGTGAATGCCATCCACGCCGAAGGAGACAATCGCCCCCTTCTCTTTGGCCGTGCCATATATTTTCACGCGGTTAATCGCGCCCACCGCTTCCATGGCATGGTCGCGGAGCGCATTTTCATGCGCCTGCATGGTTTCAATGCCGATATCCATCATCCAATTCAGCGCCTCACCCAGCCCGATAACTTCAATAATCGGCGGCGTTCCGGCCTCAAAACGATGCGGCGCATCACCATAGGTAATCACCTCTTTTGAGACTTCGCGTATCATTTCACCACCACCGCGAAACGGCTGCATGGCGTCCAATCTGTCGGCCTTGCCGTAAAGCACGCCAATACCTGTCGGCCCATAAACCTTATGCCCTGAGAAGACATAAAAATCAGCACCCAAGGCTTGCATATCATTTTTCAGATGCACAGCGCCCTGACAGCCATCCAGCAAAATCGGCACATTGTTTTTATGCGCAATCTCAACCAATTGCTTGGCCGGTGTAATCGTGCCTAACGCATTGGACATTTGCGTTAAGGCGACAAATTTTGTTTTTTCAGAAAATGCCGCCTCATAAGCCGCCATATCCAATTCGCCATCATCGGTAACCGGCACCCATTTCAAAACCGCTCCGTGCCGTTCGCGCATAAAATGCCATGGCACGATATTTGAGTGATGCTCCATCTCCGACAAGATAATCTCATCGCCCGCTTCTATTCGCGGCTCAAGAAAACCATAGGCGACCAAATTAATTGCATCCGTCGCCCCGCCGGTAAAAATAATCTCATCGACCGTTTCCGCATTGAGGAATTTTCGTGTCGTTTCGCGTGCCGCTTCAAATGCATTGGTCGCATTATTCGATAGATAATGCAGGCCGCGATGGACATTGGCATATTCATGCGTGGCGAAATGATGCATGCGGTCCAGCACTGCCGCTGGTTTTTGCGCCGATGCGGCATTATCCAGATAAACAAGCGGCTTGCCATAAACCTCATTTGCCAGGCCCGGAAATTGCGCGCGAATGGCATTCACATCAAAAGCTGCACCCATCAAACCGTCTCCTCATTGCGCGCATCAGGCGAAAACTGTGCGCCA
>CBFIHY010000108.1:0-5512 GCA_965662315.1 Alphaproteobacteria bacterium | reverse complement strand
ATTTACCGACCCAAATTGCGCGTCGCCAATTCAGCCTTTTTCTTTTCTGCCGCGCTTTGCTTGACGCTGGCCGATTTTAGCTGGCCACACGCAGCCATAATATCGCGGCCACGCGGGCGGCGCACCGGACTGGCATAGCCGGCCTTATTGACGATATCGGCAAAGGCTTGCATCCGTTGATTATCGGAACATTCATACGGCGCACCGGGCCATGGATTGAACGGGATGAGATTGATCTTGGCCGGAATGCCGGCCAGTAATTTGACCAAAGCGCGCGCATCAGCATCGCTATCATTGACCCCTTTCAGCATCACATATTCAAAAGTAATGCGTTTGGCATTGGACAGGCCCGGCCATTGTCGACACGCTTCCAGCAATTCATCGATCGGATATTTCTTATTCAGCGGCACCAGCTCATTGCGCAATTCATCGGTCACCGCGTGCAAAGAAATCGCCAGCATAACGCCGGTCTTTTCGCCGATCGGTGGAATTTCCGGTACCACGCCGGAGGTCGATAGGGTGATGCGCCGCTTGGACAGGCTCAATCCATCGCCATCGCTCATCACGTTTAACGCCTCGCCCACCTCATCGCTATTATAAAGCGGCTCGCCCATGCCCATCATCACCACATTGGTGACTTTACGGGTGCCGCGATTGGATTGCGGGCCGCCGCCCCAATCATCCAAATCATCGCGCGCGGCAACCATTTGGCCGGTAATTTCAGCGGCGGTTAAATTGCGCACCAGTTTTTGTGTGCCGGTATGGCAAAACCGGCAGGTTAATGTGCAGCCGACTTGGCTGGAAATACATAATGTGCCGCGGTCGACTTCCGGTATGTAGACCGTCTCAACCAATTGCCCGTCATCCAAGCGGAATAAATATTTGCGTGTGCCGTCTTCTGAATAATGCGCTTCGGCCATTTCCAGCCGCGCCAATGAATATTGTTCTGCCAGCCTGTCGCGTAAATCTTTTGCGACATTGCTCATCGCATCAAAATCGCGCGCACCATGCGCATACAGCCAACTCCAAATCTGATTGACCCGCATGCGCAATTGCTTGTCGCCAACGCCGGCTGTCGCCAGAGCGTCGCGCAATTGGCTACGGGTCATGCCGATAAGGCTGGGCTTTTGTTTTATGGTCGGTTCTTGCATCTGCCCGTTTTAGGGGGCGGGACAGGCCGCGTCCAGCGCCTTCATCGCCGCGGTCACGCCTTTTAAACTATAGCTATCCGTGGTCAGCGTGCCGCGTGCCGATGTGGCTTTGAAAACCAGCTCATTGCCGCGCTTCATCGCGGTCACCAAACGCGGCTGGTCATCCAACTTATCCAGCCACGCCCATTCATCGGCGCCGTTTTGAACTTCGACGCCGGTAAAGAAACCGAACTCATCGCTGCCGACACGGGCAAACGGTTCTGAGGTTGGGGAAAACGGATAGCCAATGCGAACCGATAATTCATTGCGCACGCCTTGGCCGGGGCGATGTGAAACCACCAAAAAAATATCGCCGCGCTTGGCGTTTTTCGGCGTGCTGCGTTTCGGCTCACTGGCGATATAGCAGTTTTTCGCTTGCCCATTGCCTTCGACAAATAGCCGCCAATCGCTGAATTGTGCTTTTGCCTGATTGGCCGATGCGGCAGAAACCGACAGGCAAAGCGCGAAAAATACCGAAACGGGCAATTTTTTAACCATGATTGGCAAACTATTATGATTTGGCGCGGCTGGCCAGCCTGCTTTTCCTTGCTTTTACCGCGGCGATAAGTTCTACTTCACATGTACACGGAATATTGTGTGCGTAGAAAGGGTCAGTAGACCATGTCATCGAGCGGCCAGAATATCGGCTCCGCGCGACACGAAGTAGAGAAAGATCAGGCCACAAACGCCAAAGCAAAATCGGTTAAGCCGGATTTTGCCGGTCTCATCGAAAAGATCGCCGAACATCAAGACCGCGAGGCTTTTGCCGCGCTGTTTTCGCATTTCGCCCCGCGGCTGAAAGGCTATTTATTGCGGCTGGGTGCCAATGACGGGCAGGCCGAGGAAGTGATGCAAGATGCGTTGCTGACGGTTTGGCGCAAGGCGCATTTATTTGACCGCAGCAAAGCCGCGGCCTCGACATGGATTTTCACCATTGCCCGCAATCGCCGTATCGATATTTTGCGGCGGCGTAAATTTCCTGAAATTGAAGCAGAAGACCCCAGCATGGCGCCGGACCCGCCGCCGCGCCCTGATGATGAAGTGATCGGCTTGCGTGAAGCCGATGCGGTGCGCGATGCGTTGCAAAAACTACCCGATGAGCAGCGCGAATTGGTGCGTCTGGCTTTTTATAATGGCTGGTCGCACTCAAAAATCGCCGATGACACTAATTTGCCTTTGGGCACGGTTAAATCGCGCTTGCGGCTGGCTTTTTCGCGGCTGCGCAATGAGTTGGAAGGGCGGTTGTAAACCGGCCGCTTGACTGTTTTAGGGGGTGAATTGTGGGCCTTTATGGCCACCCGGCATAATCGGCCTTGGCTCAAAGCGGCCTAAAGTCTGCACCCGATCATACATGACAATCGCACCGGCAATTTGCACATTGACGCAAAAGCGCGTTGGGATGCGAATGATATGGGCGCATTTCTCGCGCATTTCAGGCGATAAATCGCCGCGCTCGGGGCCCATTACATAAGCGGCGCAGCGCGGATGGGTAAAGCTCGGCAAATCCACCGCCTCATCGGTCAATTCAACCCCGACCAGCGCGCAATCTTTCGGCACCAACATGGCATCGACATTATCCCAATCATACCACGGCACTGATTTTTGCGTCTTTGAGGTGTCGGAACGTGCCTCGCGCAAGCGGATATGCGCATTGACGGTAAACACGAAACTGGCCCCAAAAGCATGCCCCGAGCGCACCAGATTACCCATATTCATCGGCTTGGATGCTCGTTCAATGCCGATGCCGAAATAGCCTTTCATCTCGCTACCCTCATTTTCCGCTTCTCATTATCTTACGCTTGCTTATGATGAGCCTATGTTATGGCGCGGGTCGCCGAAAGAAAACCCCATCGACACATATCGATAAGCGCGGTCTTCGGCTTGTCACTCTGTTTGGATATTTGTCGGTGCCCACCATTTTAGGCGCTACGCCAAAGGATATGAGATTAAGGGAGAGCATAATGAAAGCTGTATTGTGTAAAGAATTTGGACCGCCTGAAAGTTTGGTGGTGGAAGATATTGCCGCGCCGGAGCCCGGTGCGGGCGAAGTTGTGCTGGATGTGCATGCGGCGGCGGTTAATTTCCCCGACGTGTTGATCATTCAAAATAAATATCAGTTTAAACCGCCGCTGCCGTTTTCGCCGGGCGGCGAAGTGGCCGGTGTGGTGTCCAAGCTGGGCGATGGCGTGAAAAATTTGAAAATCGGCGACCGGGTTATCGGCTCTTGCGGCAATGGCGGTTTTGTCGAGCAGATTGCCATTAATGAAGCAGCCTGCATGCCGATCCCTGATGAAATGGATTTGGAAACCGCTTCGGCTTTGGTGCTGACTTATGGCACGTCGCATTATGGTCTGAAAGACCGCGCCATGTTGAAAGCCGGCGAGACGCTTTTGGTTATGGGCGCGGCCGGCGGTGTCGGCTTGGCGGCGGTTGAACTGGGCAAAGCAATGGGCGCACGGGTTATTGCCGCGGCATCGACACAAGAAAAATTGGATATTTGTGTCGAGCATGGTGCCGATGACACTATTCTTTATCCGACCGGCAAACTGACCCGTGACCAGCAAAAAGCTTTTTCCGATGCGATTAAGGAAAAAACAGGCGGGCAGGGCGCAGATGTGATTTATGACCCGATCGGCGATGATTATGCCGAACCGGCTTTGCGCGCGATTAATTGGGAAGGGCGTTATTTGGTTATCGGTTTTGCCGCCGGTGAAATTCCGAAAATTCCGCTCAATCTGGCTTTGTTGAAAAGTTGTCAAATTGTCGGCGTGTTTTGGGGCGCGTTTACCGCGCGCGACCCGAAAGCCAATCAGGCAAATTTGCAAGAGCTGATGGAAATGTTTAAAGCCGGCACAATTCGCCCGCATATTTCCGATAAGTTTCCGCTCGAGCAAGCCGCCGATGCGCTGAATAAAATGGCCAATCGCGAGGTCAAGGGTAAGGTCATTTTGACCACCGGCCGCAGCGAAGGATAATTTATGTCGACCGCCTCTGACGCGATGCCGCCAAAGGCGGTCGATAATCGCCGTGCCGCTTTATGGCTTTTGGTCTCGGCCACCCTGTTCACCTTTACCGGCGTATTGGTGAAATGGCTGGGCGAGACTTTGCACCCGTTTGAGATTTCTCTTTTTCGCGGGCTGGTTGCGCTGGCCGTCATCCTACCGATATTTTACCGCACGGGCGGCATTCGAAAAGGCATGCAAACGCAAATTCCGCTTTTGCAATTGACCCGTGGCGTGGTTGGCTCGCTGGCCATGTTTTTGGGATTTTACGCGATTGTCGCTTTACCTCTGGCGGAAGCACAAGCCATCAGCTTTTCGCGCAATTTATTTTTAGTGCCTTTGGCGGCATTTATTTTATCGGAAGCGGTCGGTCCGCGCCGCGCTTTGGCCGCCTTGGTCGGTTTTGTCGGCGTGTTGATTATGCTAAGGCCGGGCTTTGGTGCCGGTAATGCCGGTCTGGTTTTGAGCCTCGGGGCGGCGGCCGCTTTGGGGCACGCCTTTTTGGTCGCGCTGGCCACGGTTTTGGTGAATATTGCCTCGCGCTATGACGGGCCGGTGACGCTGATGTTTTATACCAATACTGTGTCGGTGACATTGATTGCCATTCCTACTTTTTTTGTTTGGCAGACCCCGACATGGAATGAATTTTTCATGCTGGTGGCGATGGGCATATTGGCGACGATTTCGCATAATTGTTTTATTCGTGCTTTTGCGCTGGGCGAAGCCAGTGTGATTGCGCCGGTTGATTATTCCAGATTGATTTTTGCAGCCTTGGCCGGCTGGCTGATATTTTCTGATGTGCCGGATATTTATACGATTATCGGGGCGATGATTATTGTCGGCTCCAGCTTTTATATTCTGCGCCGTGAGGCCATGCAGAAAAAGGCCCTTGCAAAGACAGGCCTTGACGCTTAAGCGTCGCGCATTATTTCGCGTCATTATGATGAGCCGGGCAATCAGCCCTTGCGCCGCTTTGCGCGACTGAATAAAGTCGGCGCATAAAAATCCACCATTTGGGGAGACAGACAATGAAATTGGATTCAAACATTACCGCCATTATCACCGGCGGTGCGTCCGGTCTTGGCGAAGCGACAGCGCGCCTATTGGCCGAAAAAGGCGTCAAAGTCGGCATTTTCGACATGAATGAAGAAAAAGGCGAAGCGGTTGCCAAAGAATTGGGCGGCACATTTGCCAATGTGAATGTGACCTCTGACGAGCAGGTTGATGCAGGCTTTGCGAAAATTCGCGAAAGCCTCGGCCAAGAGCGCATTTTGATCAATTGCGCCGGTACCGGCAATGCGGTGAAAACCGCCTCACGCA
>CBFIHY010000107.1:0-5531 GCA_965662315.1 Alphaproteobacteria bacterium | reverse complement strand
CTATTGGCGGAAATTCTATCAGATAATGCGTCGGCTGCCGCATTGAGCGGCGGGTCAATCAGCCGGCGCATGGTGCTATCAAGCATATTAGCTCGCGCGTTGCACCAGACTGTCAATCGCATCGCGATAATCGCGTTCCATATCAGCGACGACATCTTCAATGGTTTGCACTTTTTCAATGCTACCAATGCCTTGGCCTGAACCCCAAATATCTTTCCATGCTTTGGTTTTCATATTGCCGCCGGAACCGAAATTCATTTTCGATTTATCCGCATCGGGCAGATTGTCTGGGTCAAGACCGGCTTTGGCGATAGACGGTTTCAGATAATTGCCGTCAACGCCGGTAAATAGCGATGAATAGACGATGTCGTCGGCCGCGCTTTCGACCAGCATATCCTTATAGGCTTGGTCGGCATTGGCTTCTTCAGTGGCGATGAAGCGCGAGCCGATATAGGCCAAATCAGCGCCCATGGCCAAAGCGGAAGCGACGCAATAGCCGTCTCCCATGGCACCGGACACCAAAATTGTGCCGTCAAACCATTCTTTGACTTCGCGCACCAGCGCAAACGGCGACAGCGCACCGGCATGGCCACCGGCGCCGGCACAAACCAAAATAAGGCCGTCAACGCCTTGCTCAGCAGCTTTTTTGGCGTGTTTGACGTTAATCACATCATGAAACACCACGCCACCATAGCTATGCGCCGCTTCAACGATAAATTCCGGCGGGCGCAAGGAAGTGATGATAATCGGAACTTTATGCTTCACGCAGATTTCCATATCGGTTTTCAACCGGTCATTTGACGCGTGGCAAATCTGATTGACCGCATAAGGGGCAACATATTTATCCGGATTGGCGGCTTTATATTCAGCCAGCTCGGTATTGATGCGTGTCAGCCATTCGTCAAGAACTTCGGACGGGCGCGCATTCAAGGCGGGGAATGAACCGACAATGCCGGCTTTACATTGGGCGATCACCAATTCAGGTCCGGAAACCAAAAACAGCGGTGAACCAACAACGGGGATACGCAGACTGTTCTGCAAAACTTCAGGTAGTGCCATAATAAATCTCCAATTTCTGAAAAAGAAATTAGCCTTTTTGGTGCTTAAAGCAAGGCGACAAATGCACCTATTTCAAGCTGGCATAAACCAATTGCCCCAATTGCGGGCGCAAAGGATAAGTGGCGGCAGGCATTAGCTGGGTCATTAGAATAACCGTCATATCTTCCACCGGATCATTCCAGAAAATCGTGCTGGCCAAACCGCCCCAAGACGTATTGCCCATCGAGGTGGTGGAAACCGTTACCCCATCATTAATGGTCACTGACAGGCCGAGGCCGAAACCGGTGCCCGGATAAGCCACTTCGGTAAACATGCCAAAGCCATGCTCTTCCAATGTGCGATTATGCGGCAATTGATTGCTGCTCATTTTGGCAACAGTTTTGCGGTTCAAAATACGCGCGCCATTGGCCCCCGTACCACCGCGCCGCAGCATATCGGCAAATTTAAAATAATCTTCCATGGTCGATAAAAGCCCGCCACCGCCGGATAGAAACTCACGGCCCGGTGCATAAATGGTTTTCTCCGGACTGTCCGCCAATGTGGTTACCCGCTTAATCGGGTCGAAGCTGTAATTATGCATTAGCCGGTGCCGCTTATCATCGGGGATATGAAAAAACGTATCGGGCATGTTGAGCGGGTCAAAAATATGCTGCTTGAAATAAGCATCCAGCGACTGGCCGGAAACCAGTTCGACAATATGCCCCAACACATCCGTCGCGACAGAATAATTCCACGCCGTGCCGGGCGAGAATAAAAGCGGCATGTCGGCCAGCTTCTCGCATAAATCCGCCAGGTTCATTTTTTCAGACCGCGCGCCGTTAATCTTTTCATTGCGGTAAATCGCGTCAACCGGATGCTCGAGTAAAAAATCATACGTCAGACCGGCTTGATGGGTCAGCAAATCATGCAGCGTAATCATACGGTCAGGGTCGCGGGTCGTGTAATTGCTGGCTGTACCGCTATCAAACACTTTGACATCTTTAAAAGCCGGAATGAATTTTGTAATCGGATCGGTCAGCATCAGGCGGCCATTTTCATAAAGCTGCATAATGGCGACGGAGGTAATCGGTTTGGTCATGGAGTAAATGCGGAAAATGGCGCTGTCATCCAAGTCAAAGCCGCCCTCAAATGCGCTTTTACCTTGATGGCTGAGCAGGGCGATTTTGCCTTCACGCGCCACACAGATTGACAGGCCGGCAAATTTTTCGCGCTCCAAATAAGACTGAAAATAGGCCGGAACGGCGTTCAGTCGGTCGCTGTCAAAGCCTAATTTTTCGGCCTCTTCAAAAACATAATCGGTCATTTTATTTTCCTTCCAAATGCATGTTATGGGCCAGCAAAACAAACGCATATACAAATGCAATTTCATGCAATTGATTGAAACGTCCGGCTTTACCGCCATGCCCCGCCGTCATTTCCGTACGCAACAGGCTAAGGCCGTCATCTTGGCGTGTGGCCCGCAGCCGCGCAATCCATTTTGCCGGCTCCCAATAAGTGACGCGCGGATCGGTCAGGCCGCCGGTTGCCAAAATATGCGGATAGGCTTTCGCCTCAATATTTTCATAAGGCGCATAGCCGGCAATCAAATCATAAGCCTCGGCGCTGTCAATCGGATTGCCCCATTCCGGCCATTCAGGCGGGGTCAGCGGCAAGCTGGCATCCAGCATTGTGGTCAGCACATCGACAAACGGCACTTCGGCAATGGCGCTGCAAAATAATTCGGGCGCCAGATTAACCGTTGCGCCGACCAATAAGCCGCCGGCGCTGCCGCCATGAATGGAAATTTGTCCGGCTTTGGTGAAGCCGCCATCAATCAATGCTTCGGCCGATGAAACAAAATCGCGAAACGTATTGGTCTTTTGGGGCCCGCGCCCCTGCATGAACCAATTATGGCCGCAGGCTTTGCCGCCGCGAATATGCGCAATCGCATATATAAAACCGCGCTCGACCAAGCTGAGACGGGTGACCGAAAAAGCCGCCGGAATGGTGATGCCATAAGAGCCATAGCCATAGAGCAGCACCGGCGCCGTGCCGTCCAAAGCCGTGTCTTTATGGTAGAGAAGCGACACCGGAATTTGTGCGCCGTCATGACCGGTCGCCGTAATGCGCCGTGTCACATAGTCTTGCGCCATATGACCGCTCGGCACATTTTGGGTTTTACGTAAAACCCGCCGGCTGCTGTCCATATCGTAATCAAAGGTCTGTGTCGGCGTTGTCATAGAGGCATAGGTGAAGCGCATTTCGCGCGTCTCATATTCGGCCATCGCACCAAAGCTCACATCATAAGCTTCTTCATCAAAGGCAATTGCCGCTTGCGTGCCATTATTGAGATTGCTGATTTCGATACGCGGCAGCGCGTTTTCGCGAACCAATACCGCCATATGATCGGCAAAAGGCAGGGCATCCAAAACCAGACAACCGGCTTTGTGCGGGCGCAATATCTGCCAGTCTGATTTGTCGCCCTTATCTATCGGCAGCGGCGCGGTGACAATTTGAAAATCATCGGCCGTACCGCCCTCATCCCAATTGGTGACAATGACCAGCCGATTGCGCGCTGCATCATCATCAATTTCATATTCAATACCGGTCTGGCGGGGGGCGACACATATCGGCGCAGCTTCGGGCTGATGCGCGTCAACCAAATGCGCTTCCGCCGTTTGGTGGTCATGCGCTGAGATAATCAGATAGCGGCCCGAGCGGGTTTCCGACAAGCCGATAAAAAAGCCGCTATCGGCTTCTTCATAAATACACGCATCATCTGATTGCGCCGTGCCGATTTTATGGCGCATGATTTTGTGCGGCCGATGGTTTTCATCAATCGCCACATAAAAAAGAAATTCTCCGCATGCCGACCAGCCAAAGCTGCCGCCGGTATCGAGCAAAATATCGTCGAGGTCTTGCCCGCTCTTAATATCGCGCAAGCGCACGGTAAAATATTCCGAGCCCTTATCATCATAGCCCCAAGCCAAAAGCTGCTCTTGCGGGCAGGCGGCATGATTGATGATTTTGAAAAAATCTTTGCCTTCAGCTTCTTGATTGCCGTCAATCAGCACGCTCATATTATCGGCTTGGCTATCGCGCGCACCACAGCAAACCAGCGGATGCTCGCCGCCGCTGACATAGCGCGTGACAAAAGCCAATCCGCCTTGATTGACCGGCACACCGGCTTCATCTTCTTGAATGCGGCCGCGCATCTCAGCGAAAAGCTTTTCCTGCAGCTTCTGCGTCGGCGCCATTACTTTATCGGTATATGCGTTTTCAGCTTCCAAATGGGCGCGAATTTCCGCGTCCAGTGCTTGCGGGTCTTTCATCACCGCTTGCCAATTATCATCGCGCAACCAAGCATAAGGGTCGGCGCGGGTGATGTTATGATATGTATCGCTATACGGTTTTTCGGCCGCTTGAGGCGCGCCGGACGGGGCTTTCAGCATTATTCGGTAACCGTCTCGCCATTGCCGTCTTTAAGAACCATGGCCGTCCCGTTCATGCAATAGCGCTGGCCGGTCGGCGGCGGGCCGTCAGGAAATACATGTCCCAAATGGGCGCCGCAATTGGCGCAAACGCTTTCCGTGCGTTTCATAAACAGCGTATTGTCGGGGCGGTCGGCAACCGCCGTTTGTGACACCGGCTCCCAAAAGCTGGGCCAGCCGGTGCCGCTATCATATTTTGTGCCGCTTTTGAAAAGCGGCGCATCGCAGCACACACAATGATATGTGCCCTCCGATTTGGAGTCCCAATAAGGGCCGGAAAAAGCGCGTTCCGTGCCGGCCTGCCGGGTGACATAAAACTGCTCATCGCTAAGCTGCTCGCGCCATTCGGCTTCAGTCTTTTGAACCGGCCATACCGTATCGTCTTTTTTCCGACCCATTTTGAAATCCTATTCGAACAAAAGTGTCAGGTTTTCAGAGACCATGACCGGCTGCTCAGAGCCTTCCATTTCCATGGTCACTTCAGCCGTGAACAGCTTGCCGCCGGCTTTATCCTCAACCGCTTTCAGCACTGAGCGCGCACGCACTTTAGAGCCGACCGGAACCATGCCGGTGAAACGGGTTTTGTTTGAGCCGTAATTAATACCGCGGGTGACGCTTTTCACGCCTGAGATTTGCGCCATCAGAACCGGCAGCAAAGACAGGGTCAAGAAACCATGAGCGATTGTGCCCATGCCCAGTTCTTTTTGCGTGCGCTCGGCATCAAGGTGAATCCACTGATGGTCACCTGTCGCATCGGCAAACATATTGACCCGCTCTTGGTCCACTTCATACCAATCGCTGACGCCCAATTCTTCGCCAACGGCGCCGGCATATTCATCGAGATTTTCAAAAACGCGCATTGTGTTCTCCTTCAATTAGCGTTGATTAATTATACAATCTTGGAGTCTTTATTGCCCCAATATCGGTCGCGCACAAGACGCTTATAGAGTTTTCCGGTCGGGTGACGCGGCAATTCCTGGTCGAAATCAACCGAGCGCGGGC
>CBFIHY010000106.1:0-5761 GCA_965662315.1 Alphaproteobacteria bacterium | reverse complement strand
ATGCGCGACCATGGCGGTGGTGTCTTCCTTGCCTTTAATTTTATCAAACACCGCTTTTTGTCCGTCATAAATGCGCACCGCGCCATGCTCTCCGGCATGGTCGACGCGTATCATTTCTGCCAATCTCTCGCTGCTCATTATTTGTCACCCATTAATGGGGCCTTTGTCTCAAACGGATAAAATGCCAGTGCGGCCAAAACCAAACATGCAATCATATTATAACCGGCCAATGAGATGCCGAATAGGGTGAAGGCTGGGGCATCACAGCGCACCATTTTACCTTGTTCCAAAGCCTGAAACAGCGCCTGTGTGTCTTGCGCTTGCGCGCCGCCGCCGCCACAAGTCGGCGGTCCGGCCCAAAATCCGTATTCGATACCGGCATGATAAAAGCCCAAAGCGGCACCGGCCAAAAAAATAATGCCGATTGTGCGCAGCAAGCCAAGCGTCGCCGCATGCGCGTAAGGGGCATAAAAATAAGCGACGGTCAAAAGCGGCACTGCCAGATAAAATGTCCATCTTTGCTTTAAGCACAAAGCGCAAGGTAGCAGCCCGCCCCAATATTCTGACAATAAAGCAAGGGTGATAACGGCGCCGGCGAAAATCCATATAACCGCCAGCCGTGTCGGCAAATCATGCATGGCGCGGCTGCTTGCATTGATTAAAGATTGTTTCATCCGGCCGCTCCAATGAGATAAAAGCCGAGCAGCAAAAGCCCGACAAAAACAATCGAGAGAAGGTTGAAATAGCGGTCAATCAGGCGGCGCATTTGCGGGCCGAAATAATAAATCAGCGCGGCGACTGCGAAAAACCGAATGCCGCGCCCGATAAGGCTGGTCAGAAAAAACGGCACAATCGCCAAACCGGCCACGCCGCTGGCAATGGTGGCGACTTTAAACGGCAGAAAGCTGATAGCGGCGGCCAGCACAATCCATATGCCCCACGCATCATAAAAAGTAACGAAACGCGTGAAGGCGGCATCGCCATTGTAAAAGCTGATAATCGGCTGGCCGATGGTTTCCCAAAACACATAGCCAATGGCATAACCCAAAAGCGCGCCAAGGGCTGAGGCCAATGTGCAAATGAAAGCCAATTGCCAGGCTTTGGCGCGTTTGGCCATGACCATGGGGATAAGCATTAAATCCGGCGGTATGGGAAAAAATGCGCTTTCAATAAAGGACACGCCGCCCAATGCCCATCCGGCACGGCGATGGGCTGATAATGCCAAAGTCCAATCATATAAGCGACGTAACATGGCGGCACATTAGCGGCCTGCAACTTACAATAAAAGTGGTTTTTCTCGTGCCGATTTGCTTTAGCATCAGCGCATGAACAGCTTGGTTGATTTTGCCTCTCGCATGATTGCGGCATTGGCGGCGCGTATGTCTTTAAGCTTGCGGCTCGGCATTGGCATTGCGCTTATCGGGTCGGTTTTGGGCATTGTTGTGGCTTATGCGGCATTGGCCAGTTTCGGCGCGGTGGAAGTTTTGCTGGCCATGTGGCGGCCCGATATGCCGGTGACGGCAATCGGTTTTAACGGCTTTAGCTGGCCGTTATTTTTGGTGCCGATGGCTGCGGGTTTGGCGGTTGGCGGGCTGATTAGCTGGCTGGCTCCGCAGCCGCCGGTTGAGCTGGCAGATGTCATTCACGCAGCGCACAAGCCCGACCCGCATATTTCGCGCACCGGCGGTTATGTCAGTCTTTTAAAGTCAGTGATTGCGGTCGGCGGCGGTTCGCCAACCGGTCTTTATGGCCCGCTTGTGGTGTTGGGGGCCAGTCTGGCGGCCAGCATGAAACGGGTCACCCGCTTATCACCGCAATTTGGCGAAATGGCCTTGGGCGCCGGCGTGGCGGCGGCGATTTCAGCCGCGTTCTCCGCCCCTTTGGCGGGTATTTTATTCGCCCATGAAGTGGTGTTGCGGCATTATTCATTGCGGTTTTTTGCCCCCGTCACCATTGCTTCAGCCACCGCTTATGTGTTTTCCGGCGAAGTGCTGAACCAGCATATTGTGATGCTGCCGATTTTACAGACCCGTTTTGCCGGCCCGTTGGATATATTTTTGCTGCTGCTTTTGGGCGTCGTTATCGGCTTTGTCGCGGTTGGCGCGATGCGCGCTTTGGCGCGTTTGCGGGCGCGGGTCTCGGCTTGGTCTTTACCGCTTTGGGCGCGCCCGGCATTGGCCGGCTTGGCGGTCGGTTTGGCAGCGCAATTTGCGCCGGCGATTATCGGCCCCGGCCTTGATGTCATTTCGGCGATTTTGCAGGGCGATGTGCCGGCCATGGTGCTGTTGATTTTACTGATCGCCAAGCTGGCCTTGGCCGGTCTTTGCGTCACTTTGTTTTTTCAAGGCGGTTTGGTCGCGCCGGCGCTGTTTGCCGGCGCCGCTTTAGGCGGCTTGGTGGCGGCGTTTTATGGGGCGCTGACACCGCTGACCGGTCACCTGCCGGATATCGGATTATTTGTCTTGGCCGGCATGGCGGCGATGGCGTCATCTGTTTTGGGGGCGCCCTTGGCCCTGATATTATTGGCCTTTGAATTGTCGCAAAATTATGCCGCGACGACGGCGATTATGGTGACCATTGTTACCGCCAATCTCATCAGTTCGCGGCTTTATGCGCGGTCGGTTTTTGAACCGCAATTACTGGCCAAGGATGTTGATTTATCGTTGGGTCGCGAGAGCTTGGCTTTGCAGGCCATTAAAGTGACACAGCTAATGGCGCCCGATTATGTGAGCCTTAAGGCCGATGAAACGGTCAGCGGCGCAATGCACGAAATGGGCCGCGCGCGCTGCGCTGAGGCGCATATTATCGGCGATGATGATAAATGGCGGGGCAAGATTTGCCTATATGCGCTGGTTGAACAAAACGGCGATGCGGCGGCGATTGATTTTATTGAGCGCGATACGCTGGTTTTGAAGGCCCATGATACGGCCTTGGCCGCGCAAGAAAAAATGGCTGATTTTGTCGGTGAGGCGGTGCCGGTGATTGAAGATGACAAGCTTATCGGCATTATTCATGAAGCCGATTTATTTACCCATGCGCGCATGGTGACGCGGTCGATTTGGCGGCATGACCATGATGATGATATGCGCGACCGGCGCGCGCTCACCCCGTAAGCGAAAAAAATTGCCTCAAATTGTGCTCGAAGATTGACGTCGCCGCCATTATCGGGCAAAGACAAGCGACTGGTCGGCCCTTGTGGCGGAATTGGTAGACGCGACGGATTCAAAATCCGTTTCCTTCACGGGAGTGGCGGTTCGAGTCCGCCCAAGGGCACCAGTATTTTTTCTCTTAATTTGGCTTTTTGATTTCGCTTTTGCCGCACTTGTCAGCCGCCCCTTGCGTGTCTTACACTGAGGGCAAGATTTAGGAGACGGCGCATGGCCAAGAGCAAGCTGCAGATAATCCGCGGCGCAATCAAAAAACTGATTGCCGATAAGGAAGACACCAAACAGGTTTTCGTGATTTTGGAAGCCATGTCGGGTAATTCCGGCTTGCGCGCGTTTAAGCGGTTTCAAAAAACCGCCCATGCAGAAAAAATTCTCGCCGCCGAAAAGCCTTTGGTTGAGTATTTGAAGGATCGCACATGGTTGGAAAGCTTGCCCGAAGGCAGTTTGGGGCGCAGCTATGCGCGCTTTACCGAAGTCGAGCAAATTTCGGCTGACGGTCTTACCGAAGCCTCGGTTGAAGGACGCGATGAGACCCGCGAATTGAGCGCGGCGCAGATTAAATATCATGAGCGGCAGCGCGATGCGCATGATTTATGGCATGTCTCAACCGGCTATGGCCGCGATGCGTTGGGCGAATTATGCCTGCTGGCCGTCACTTGGCGCCAGCTCGGCAATCCGGGTATTTTGCTGATTATCTTGTTCGGCTATCTGGTCTCGCGCAAAGAAGCGCCGGGGCTTGGTATTGGCGGGGCCATTCGCGAAGGTTTCCGTCTCGGTCGTCTCGCCAAAGGCTTGCCTGGTGCTGATTGGGAACGCTTGCTGACCATGCCTTTGCAAGATGTGCGGGCCGAATTGGGCATTAAAACCCCGACCCGCTATCGCGCAATTATCGATATGACACCGGATTTACAAACCGCCGGTTACGCCGCAGCCGAATAATGTCGCTGACGGTTTATGGCATTCCCAATTGTGACACGGTGAAAAAAGCCCGTATCTGGTTGGATGATAAAGGGCAAGATTTTGCCTTTCATGATTTTCGAAAAAATGGCCTCAGCGAAGATATGGTGAAGGGCTGGCTGAAAGCGCAGCCCATGGAAAAATTGCTCAATAAGCGCGGCACAAGCTGGCGCAAATTATCCGATGCCGATAAAGCCAATGAGGCAGAAGCGCATCTCATTGCATTAATGGTGGCCAATCCGACGCTTATCAAACGACCGGTTATCGAACAGGGTGATAAGGTGACGGTCGGCTTTACCGATGATGTGAAGGCGGTTTGGGCCTAGTTTTTTCGCGCTAAGCCTTTTCAATTTCAAATTTTAAAATTTGCATATCGCCGGGCCCGTCAGCCTCGCTTTGCGCGATAAGTTTATGGCCGTTTTCATTCAGAAAATGCGGCACATCAATCGCCGCCATCGGGTCACTGGCCAGCAGCGTCATGCGTGTGCCGCTTTTTACATCGCGCAAGGCTTTTTGCAGCCGCAAAACCGGCATCGGGCAATGCAAGCCTGTTGCATCTATTTCCTTCATTCAGCCGATTTGCCTTGCGGCCGGGCCTTGGCATATTCCGCCATGCCGGTGAATAATTCGGTGATTTCCGGTTTATCTTGCGCGCCAAATTCGTGGAACATGGTGGCGCAATTGACGATAATGCGTTCGCGGTCGCCCCAATCGTCAAACACGCCCAGCGCAATATCAAATGCCGCTTCTTTATAATTCATGCCCGCCTCATAACGCGCGCGTGCCTCTTGCCGCATGGTGACCAAATAATGGCGCACTTCTTCAACACCGGATTTGGTGGTAATCGGCCCATGCCCCGGAATAATCGTTTCGACATCCATGGCAATAATGCGGTCGCACGCATCAATCCAATTTTGCACCGGCCCTTCCCAAATAATCGGATGGCCGCCAATGAATAAAATATCACCGGTATAAACCGTGCGGTCTGCCGGCACATGCACCAGCGTGTCACCCGGCGTATGGGCCGGCCCGACCGGAATGAGATGAATGTCTTTATCGCCCAGCTTAATCGTCGTTTCTTCTTCAATCAGCGTATCGGGCAGTTTTTGGTCAACCGATTTGAAATCAAACGGGCCAAAACAAGAAGTGAAATAAGCCCCCATATCGCCAAGCTCGGGCGCAGCCTCCAAAAAGCCGACCATCATTTCCGGCGGCTCGCCGGCCATATGTTCGGCGGTTAATTTATGCGCAATGATTTGCGCATCGGGGCAGCAGCAATTGCCGTTGCAATGGTCGCCATTATGATGCGTGTTGATGACCTTATTGACTTTTGTCGCCGCCGGTGCGGCATCGGCATAAGCGGCCAGCATGGTTTGCGTCAATGGCACATCAAACAGCGTATCGACAACCAGCGATTGGTCGCCATCAACCACCAGACCGGAATTTGACCAGCCCCAACCGCCATCGGGTTGCAACCACGCATAAGCGCCATTGCCGATTTGATGCAGGCCTTTTTCATAAGCGAATTTCGGATGTGCCAAACTCATGGCGCGCCTCCCTATACTGTCTATGGAAAAGGCTAACGCAAAAGCTTCTGCTTTACATCGTTTTTTGCACGGCTCATTTCGAGGGCGCTC
>CBFIHY010000105.1:0-5819 GCA_965662315.1 Alphaproteobacteria bacterium | reverse complement strand
GACCCCTACAATGTCAATGTAGTGCTCTCCCGCTGAGCTAATCGCCCTTACCGAAATCGGGACGCTTGGTAAGCGTGCTTCTATTTACAATAGAAGAAAGCAAAATCAAGACAAATCGCGCAAGCCGATAGCCGCGTCATCAACAGCATATATTTTTCCGCCATTCCATGTTAATCTTTTTGCATGTCTGAGGGGTCACCGCTGTCGTTTGAGTTTTCACCGCCGCATAGCGAAGCGGTGCCGCTTTTGTTTAACTCTCCGCATAGCGGAAATTTTTACCCGCAAGATTTCATCGACGCCTCGCGCCTTGATGCGCATGCGATACGCCAATCGGAAGATATGCATGTCGATGCGTTGCTGGCCAATGGCCCGCGCGTTGGCGCTGCCCTTATGACGGCGCATTATCCGCGCGCTTATGTCGATTTGAACCGCGCCCCCTATGAGTTGGAACCGGCGCTTTTTACCGACACTTTGCCGCCGCATATTGACCGCCATTCGGCCCGCGCTGCCGCCGGTCTTGGCACAGTGCCGCGTTTGGTTGCCGAGAACACGCCGATTTACGATAAGAAGCTGGACTTTGCCGAAGCTGAGCGGCGTATCGAAAAAATTTATCATCCGTTTCATCGGCGCTTGGCCGATGAGATGACGCGGCTGCATATGAAACATGGCTATGCGGTTCTCATTGACAGCCATTCCATGCCCTCGCAAGCGACGCGGCTGTCATCCGGCAACAAGCAGGTTGATTTTGTTATTGGCGATCGGCATGGCCGCTCATGCGCGCCGCAATTAAGCGATTGGTTGAGCCGCTTTTTGACCCAACGCGGCTATGCAGTGGCGCGCAATAAACCCTATGCCGGCGGCTTTATTACCGCCCGCTACGGCAAGCCGGGCGAAGGCCATCACGCGGCGCAAATCGAAATTAATCGCGGCCTTTATATGGACGAAGTGAGTTATGAAAAACATGACGGCTTTGTGCGCCTGCAAAATGATTTGACCGCTTTAATGACCGAGCTGGTTGATATTATGCCTCTGCTATTGGGGCCAAATACCGGCGCGCAATCTGCCGCCGAATAAAATGACTGAACGTAATGGCTGAACAAGAACAATTAAAACACCTGCTTGCTTTCGCACATCAATTGGCCGATGCCGCCGCCGCCGTCACCTTGCCGCTATTTCGCAATTTGCCGGATGTCACCAATAAGTTGTCTGACGGTTTTGATCCGGTGACCGCTGCCGATCGCGATGCTGAAGCAGCTATTCGCGCCTTGATTGACACGCATTATCCGCAGCATGCGATTTTGGGCGAGGAACATGGCGAGAAAGCAGGCGGCCCCAATCAATGGGTGCTCGACCCGATTGATGGCACCCGCGCCTTTATTTCCGGCATACCAAGCTGGGGCACATTGATTGCCATGAATGACGGCGCAGCGGTGACGCTTGGCATGATGGACCAACCGTTTACCAAAGAACGTTATTATGCCAGCCATGGGCATGGCGCATATTTGCGTCATGACAATGCGGTTACGCAAATTTCTACCCGCGCTTGCGCGTCTTTAGACGATGCGGTGCTGGCCACCACCACGCCGGTTTTATTCGACAACACGCCGCAAGAAGCGGTTTGGAAGCGTTTGGCCGAAACCGTGAAACTGACCCGCTATGGCGGCGATTGCTATAATTATGCGCTGCTGGCAGCCGGTCATATTGACTTGGTGGTCGAGCAAACTTTGCAGCCTTATGACATTCAAGCCTTAATACCGATTGTCGAGGAAGCCGGCGGTATACTGACCGATTGGCAAGGCAATAGCGCAATGCATGGCGGGCAAGCCATTGCCGCCGGTGACAAAGCCGTGCATGAAGCGGCGATGGAAATTTTAAACGCTTAATTTCTGCTTTAAAGCGCGTCAAAAAAGGCAGCGACATCGGCAATAAATGCCTCGCGCACCGCATCTTTTTCCATCAGCAATTCATGCTTGCCCTTGGCATAAAATTTGCCGCTACCGTTTTGGACATTGGCAATCACATGCGCGTGAATTGCATTATCGACCAATAATTCTTCGCCCGCCGTGCCGATAAACAATGGTGTTTTAATACCGGCCAAAAACTTTTTACGCTGGCTGTCGGTCATCGCTTTATCGGCGGCGGCAAACCACCCAAGGCTGGCCCCGTTTACCTGCAATTTCGGCTCTGTCACATACAATGTATCGCCACGTTTAAAACGTGCCAAATCATTGGTGACATTATTCTCTTCCGGCACGCTGGGCCGCACTGCCTCGCCTTGCGCCGGGTTCCATACATCATCCTTGCCACGCAATTTGGCCCAGCCGATAATCGCCTTCATCATCAATTTTAAATGGCGCGGTATCGGCAACCCATGCATGGGCGCGCATTGCGCCAAACCGCTCAGCCAATCGGGATGCGCCTGCACGGCGCGCAAAGAAATTTGTCCGCCCATGGAATGAGCCAAACCGACATGCGGTTTCGGTAAAGGCGCGACCAGCCTGTCCCAGCGATCTTCAAGGTCGCGCAGATTAGTATCAAAATCGCGCAAATGAAGCCGCGTCGGCTCAACACTATCACCCTCTGACAGGCCATGGCCGCGCCATTCCGGCATCACCACCACATAGCCGCGCTTGGTGAAGTCGCGCACTGTCTCGAAATATTTTTCGATAAATTCCGAATAGCCGGTCATTAAAACAAGCGTGCCGCGCGGCTTGTCACCGTCCAAATTCTCGGCCGGAAAAACTGCACTGCGCAACATTTTGCCGTCGCGCATTTTATGCAAACCGACCTTCGCGCCTGCCGGTATCGGATTTTTATCAATCTCCACCAGATGCGAGGCCGCATCCCATTCAATCTTTTCGGTCACCGACATTTTTGACTTCTCCCTTAAGCGCCGGAGTTTGCGACCAATCAGCGGTTTTGGCAAGCCAGACGAATTGCCTTGCGCGGCTGAATCTGTAAAAGTTTTTAAAGGCAAGCCAATCGGTTTTCGGGAGTCGTGATTATGCAGCACAAAAATACAAGTTTTTGGACGTCGAATGCAGGCTTTGCCCTGTCATGTATCGGTGCTGCGGTCGGCCTCGGCAATATTTGGAAATTCCCCTATATGACCGGCACGCAAGGTGGCGGCGCTTTCGTATTTGTTTATCTGTTGACGATTTTCGCCATTGCCATTCCGGTTGCGGCGGCTGAATTGCTGGTCGGCCGCAAAGGCCGCTCCGACGCCGTTTCATCGGTGCGCGATATTGCGGTCGAAAACAATCGCCCTGCCGCCTTTGGGGCAATTGGCGGCATTGGCGTGCTCGGCTCATTTGTGCTGCTGACGTTTTATGCGGTCATTGCCGGTTGGGTCTCGTCTTATATTTGGCGCGCGCTAAGCGGCCAAATTACCGGTCTCGACGGCGATAGCGCCGGCGCCATGTTCGGCACGCTTTTGGCATCACCCGGCGAGATGATTTTTCATCAAATATTATTTCTCAGCCTGCTCGGCCTGATTTTGCTGCGGCAATTATCAAGCGGCCTTGAGCGGGCAAATTTATTTTTAATGCCGGCCTTGGTGATTATGCTGGTGCTGGTTGCCCTTTATGGCGCGATTGCCGGTGATATGGGGGCGGCCATGGCCTATCTGTTCACCCCTGATTTTTCAAAAATCACCCCGGAGGTTATTCAGTCCGCTGTCGGGCAAGGGTTTTTCTCAGTCGGCGTCGGTGCAGCCATGCTGATGACCTATGGCAGCTATCTCGACAAATCGATGAACCTCGGCAAAGCGGCGATTATGATAGGCCTCGCCGATACGGCGATTGCGCTATTGGCCGGTATCGGCATTTTCGCCATTGTCTTCGGTCAATCTCTGGACCCGGCGGCCGGACCGGGACTGGTGTTCACCACTTTGCCTTTAGCGTTTTCACAATTAACCGGCGGCACCATATTGGCGCTGGTGTTTTTCGTTCTGGTCTATTTCGCCGCGCTGACGTCCGGCTTGTCATTGGCCGAAGTGATGTTCCGCTGGGCTGAGAACCGCTTCGGCTGGAGCCGCAAACGCGCCGTCATTATCATGCTGGGACTGACCTTTCTGGTCGGGCTAAGCACTGTCTTCTCATTCAATATTTGGGCCGATATCAAAATCGCCGGCCGCAGCTTATTCGATATGAAAGATTATTTGGTGACGGCCTATTTAATGCCGCTTGGCGGATTGGGCGTGATTTTATTCGCGGCTTGGCTGATGCCGGTCGATGAATTGCGCACTATTTTCGGCGATAAGGGCCGCTTGTTCGACGCATGGCTATGGTCGGGCCGCATCATCGCCCCGCTCGGCATTTTGTGGATTTTTTGGGCCGGATTATAAAAAATCAGCCAAAAAAACAAGCCTAGGAAAAACTTTCTCAATTTCAAGACTTTGAAAGCGATTTTGGCGTCCCCATCTCTGGTGTGAGGCCGACAATAGGGTCGGTTTCAAACCCTGTTTACGGCGCCTTTAAGGGCCGAAAACAGTTTCTTGCTTCATGAGAAGGAGATGAAAATGAACCGTTTTGATTTAACCCCGCTTTATCGCTCAACCATTGGCTTTGACGGGCTTGCCAGCCTGTTTGACGCGGTCAATCAGTCCGATAAAAGCACCGCTTTCCCGCCCTATAATGTGGCGCGCGAAGATGAAAACAGCTATCGGTTGACCATGGCCGTGGCCGGTTTCGGCGAAGACGAGCTGGATATCGAACAACGCGGCGGCGCGCTGATTGTGCGTGGCACAGCAGCAGCGGTCGATAATGGCGACAGCTATCTCTATCGTGGCATTGCGGCGCGCAATTTTGAGCGGCGCTTCCAACTGGCTGACCATGTGCGCGTCACCGGTGCGCATCTCGATAAAGGTCTGCTGCATATCGCTTTTGAGCGGGAAATCCCCGAAGCCGAGCGGCCCCGTAAGATTGATATTGCAAAGACGTTGAACTAGCCCCCCGCTAGATAAACGTCTGACGCCCGGCCAGCGTTGATGAGGCACGCTCCTCCCCCTCATCAGGCCGGGCGTTTTGCATTCATCGCTAAATGGGTTAGCTTACCGGCAATCGGGAGGAAAGATTATGGCCAGTATTCGTTCACGTATTTACAGTGGGCTTTTGCGCCGCGCCTTGCGCAGCGGCCTTTTGCCGGATGGCATTGAAGGGTTGGAAATGGCCCGTGCCGGTGAAAATCGTCGCGGCATTTTGAGCCTGATTATGGGCCGTGCCAATCAAGGCCAAGCATTTAAGCTGGGCAATATGGATGCCGAATGGGTCGGTGATTTATCCGCAGACCGGACTTTATTATACCTGCATGGCGGCGGTTATATTCTGGGTAGCATCGATACTCATCGCGCCATGGTCACAAAACTGTGCCGCTTGGCCGGTGTTCGCGGTTTGATTGTCGACTATCGTCTGGCGCCTGAAAATCCGTTTCCTGCTGCTATTGAAGATGCAGAGGAAGCTTATGATTATCTGATTGAGCAAGGTGTGACGCCGGAAAAAATGCTGCTGGCCGGTGACAGTGCCGGTGGCGGCCTCAGCCTCGCTTTGATGCAGAAATTACGCGAGCATGATAAAGCGCAGCCGAAAGCCGTGGCACTGTTATCGCCATGGACTGATTTAACCGTCTCGGGCAAATCCATCACAACCCATTATGACCGCGACCCGATGATTGACGCGGAGAAAATACATATTGCGGTTGACTGGTACGGCCCCAATCAGGACAAGAAAAACCCGCTTATCTCGCCACTTTTTGCCGATATGAAGGGCTTTCCGCCAATGTTTGTGCAAGTCGGTACGGAAGAGGTTTTGTTCGATGACAGC
>CBFIHY010000104.1:0-5824 GCA_965662315.1 Alphaproteobacteria bacterium | reverse complement strand
CGCATCGCCAATCTGGCCCGTATCGGTGTCAGCGATGCCGAACTGCCGGCGCTGTCAAAAGAGCTGAGCGCCATTCTCGGTTTTGTCGAGCAGCTTAATGAGGTCGACACTGAAGGCGTTAAGCCGTTGACCAGCGCCGTCGACAGTAAAATGCGTGGCCGCGAAGATGTGGTTAATGATGGCGGTTATGCCGAAGACGTGCTGGCCAATGCGCCGGAAAAAGACGAAGAATATTTCGCCGTGCCGAAGGTGGTCGAATAATGAGTGATTTGACACAACTGACTTTGGCGGCGGCGCGTGACGGCTTGGCCAAGAAAGAATTTTCAGCTCTTGAATTGACGCAAGCGCATATTGACCGTGTGTCTGCGTCTTCTGCGCTTAATGCTTATGTGCTGGAAACGCCTGAAAAAGCATTGGCCATGGCAGCCGATAGCGACAAGCGTATTGCCGCCGGAGAGGCGCGGCCTTTGGAAGGTCTGCCGATTGGCGTCAAAGATTTGTTCTGCACCAAAGATGTGCGGACCACTGCTTGCTCAAATATTCTCGGTGATTTTATCCCGCCTTACGAAAGCACGGTGACGCAAAATCTATGGGCCGATGGGGCAGTGATGCTCGGCAAGCTGAATAATGATGAATTTGCCATGGGCTCCTCAAACGAAACTTCGCGCTTTGGCCCGACGGTTAATCCTTGGAAAGCCAATGGCGAAGAGCTTGTGCCCGGCGGTTCATCCGGTGGTTCTTCATCGGCCGTGGCCGCGCGCCTCGGCATTGCTGCCACCGCCACCGATACGGGCGGCTCTATTCGCCAGCCTGCGGCTTTCACCGGCACGGTCGGGTTAAAGCCGACCTATGGCCGTTGCTCGCGCTGGGGCATTGTCGCTTTCGCGTCATCGCTCGACCAAGCAGGGCCAGTTACCCATACGGTGCGCGATGCGGCGATGATGTTGAGCAGCATGGCGTCTTTTGACAAGCGCGACACGACCAGCGTGGAGCGTGATGTGCCGGATTATGAAGCAGCACTTACTGGCAAAGGGGCCGGCGATATTAAAGGTTTGAAAGTCGGTATTCCGCAAGAATATCGGGTTGATAGTATGCCTGCCGAGATTGAAAAACTCTGGCAACAGGGCATTGATTGGCTAAAAGCGGCCGGGGCTGAGATTGTCGATGTGTCGCTGCCGCATACCAAATATGCATTGCCGGCTTATTATATTATTGCGCCGGCTGAAGCTTCTTCCAATTTGGCCCGCTATGATGGCGTGCGTTATGGTGCCCGAAAGCAGGGCGTCGATATTGATGATATGTATGCGCAAACCCGCGCTGCCGGTTTCGGTGACGAGGTTAAGCGGCGGGTGATGATCGGCACTTATGCGCTATCTGCCGGTTATTATGATGCGTATTATGTGAAGGCGTTGCAGGTGCGTCGTTTGATTGCCGAGGATTTTACCAAGGCTTATGAAAAATGCGATGTGCTGCTGACGCCTACCACGCCGTCGGCGGCTTTCCCGATTGGCAAAAATATCGAAGACCCGCTGGAAATGTATTTGAACGATGTGTTCACCGTGCCGGTCAATCTGGCCGGATTGCCGGGTATTTCAGTGCCTGCCGGTTTGGATGCGGACGGCCTGCCGCTGGGCTTGCAGCTTATCGGCAAGGCGTTTGGCGAAGAAGAATTGCTGCGCACGGCGGAGGTGCTGGAACAATCAGCAGGGTTTACCGCGCAACCGCAAGATTGGTGGAGTGCTTAAATGGCTGAAAAGAACAATCTGATTTCAGGTGCAACCGGCGATTGGGAAATCGTGCTGGGTTTGGAAGTGCATGCGCAAGTCGCATCTTCGGCCAAATTATTTTCCGGCGCGGCGACTGAATTTGGCGCTGAGCCGAACAGCCAAGTGTCCTTGGTGGACGCCGCCATGCCGGGCATGTTGCCGGTGATTAATTCATTTTGTGTTGAGCAGGCCGTGCGCACCGGTCTGGGCTTGAAAGCGCAGATTAATAAATATTCGGTGTTTGACCGCAAAAATTATTTCTATCCGGATTTGCCGCAAGGCTATCAAATCTCACAATTCCAGCAGCCGATTGTCGGCGAGGGGGAAATTGAGATTGACCTCGATGATGGTGAGGTAAAGACCGTGCGCATTGAGCGTCTGCACCTTGAGCAAGATGCCGGTAAGTCACTGCACGACCAAAGCCCGACGCAAAGCTTTGTCGATTTGAACCGCTCCGGTGTGGCCTTGATGGAAATTGTTTCGCATCCCGATATGCGTTCGGCTGCTGAAGCGCAGGCCTATGTAAAAAAGCTGCGCGCCATTTTGCGTGCGCTGGGCACATGCGATGGCAATATGGAGCAGGGTAGTTTGCGCGCCGATGTGAATGTATCCGTGCGCAAGCCGGGTGATGAGCTGGGCACGCGCTGCGAAATTAAAAACGTCAATTCCATCCGCTTCATCGGACAAGCGATTGAACATGAAGCGCGTCGGCAAGTTGATTTGATTGAAGATGGCGGTGTGGTTGAGCAACAAACCCGTTTGTTCGACCCGAAAAACGGTGAGACTCGCGCCATGCGGTCAAAAGAAGAAGCGCATGATTATCGCTATTTCCCTGACCCGGATTTGCTGCCGCTGGAATTTGATGATGCGTTTGTGTCAGCGATTGCCGAGAATTTGCCGGAACTGCCGGATGATAAAAAAGCTCGCTTTGTGAAAGATTACGGTCTGTCGGCTTATGATGCCGGTGTGCTGGTTGGCGAGGCTGAAAACGCTGCTTTCTTTGAGGCGGCGGCGGAAGGACGCGATGCGAAAGCTGTCGCCAATATGGTTATCGGCTCGGTTTTCGCTGCTTTGAATAAAGCCGATTTGTCGATTGCCGACAGTCCGGTCAGCGCGCAACAGGTCGGTGAATTGGTTGGGCTTTTGCAAGACGACACGATTTCAAGCCGCATCGCCAAAGATGTGTTTGAGATGATGTTTGAAGACGGCCCCGACCAAGGCAAAGACCCGTCAGTGATTGTCGAAGAAAAAGGCTTGAAGCAAGTCACCGATACCGGCGCGATTGAAGCCGCGGTGGATGAAGTGATTGCCGCCAATCCCGATAAGGTAGAGCAAGCCAAGGAACGCCCGAAAATGGCCGGTTGGTTTGTCGGCCAAGTGATGCAGGCCACGGGTGGCAAAGCCAACCCGCAGGCCGTCAATCAATTGGTCTTGTCGAAATTGGGTCTCGACTAGTTTCCGGTAAATTTCGCATCGCGTTTTTCATTAAACGCGGTGACGCCTTCTTTGAAGTCTTCAGTGCGACCGGCGGTGCGTTGCGCTTGCCGCTCATTATTCAGCTGCTCTTCATATTTGGCATCGATGCTTTCCCACAATAGATTGCGGATAAGCTTTAGCGAATGTGGGCCTTGCGCCAATTCAGCAGCCAATGCACCGGCCTCATCCAGAAGCTTATCATCCGCTGCAACGCGGTTGATGAGGCCCCATTCCAGTGCCGTTTTGCTTGGCAGGCGGTCGCCCATAATGGTCAATTCTCGCGCCCGTGCCATGCCGATAAGGCGCGGCAGCAAATAGGTCGCGCCGCCATCCGGCACCAGACCGATGCGGCGGAAGGCTTGCAAGAAGAAAGCACTCTCATTGGCAACAACCATGTCGCCCATCAGCGCAAAGCTCATGCCGACACCGGCGCATGGGCCGTTAACGGCTGAAACAATCGGGCAATGCAGATTGCGAAAGCGGCGCAGCAGCGGGTGATAGACTTTTTCCAGCCCTTCACCGGCATCGGATGGGCGATTGGGTTTGGCGCCATCATTGTCGCCATCCATGCGAGCGACATTGGCACCGGCGCAAAAGCCGCGACCGGCACCGGTCACGATAAGGGCGCGAACGCCATTATCCGGATTTTCAACTTCATCCAAGGCCAAATCCATTGAGGCCAGCATGGCGCCGCTCATTGCATTCAGAGAATCCGGATCGTTAAAGGTCAGCGTGGCGATATTGTTCTCAATATCCAGCTTCAGTAAATCATATTCGAAATTCATAATATCCCTCACTTTTTCTCGCGGGCCGCTTTCATTTGTTCGGCCTCAATTTCGCGAAAATTCGGTTTACGCTTTTCAATAAAGGCTTTCACACCCTCAAAGAAAACCGGTTGATTGGTATAATGACGCTGCTCTTCTTTTTCGAAATCAAGCTGGTCATGAATGGATTGCAGCATCGCTTTGTCATGCGCACGCACGGTTGCTTTAATGCCGGTAATGGAGCCTTGGCCCATGCGCTCGGCATATTCCTGCGCTTTGGCCAGCAGCGCGTCATCCGGATGCACTTCCCAAACCATGCCCCATTCCAAGGCTTTGTCGGCGGTTAAATTATCACCAAGCAGCGCCATGCCATTAGCGCGGGCGCGGCCCACCAGATTGGGCACCAGCCAGCTGGCTCCGACATCGGGGATAATGCCTAATTGCGGCGCGAAGACGAGGCGGAACTTGGCGCTTTCAGCCGCCAGCACCAAATCACCCGATAAGGCAAGGCCAACGCCGCCGCCGGCCGCCATGCCGTTAATTGCCGTAACAACAGGCTTCGGGCTGTCGACAACGGCGCGGACAAGCGGGTTAAAGCCGATTTCCATTGAATTGGCGGTAATATCGCCGGGCGACATGCCGTCCTCAGACGGCCAATTACCGCCGGCCAAATCAGCACCGGCACAAAAGCCACGGCCCTTGCCGGTCAGCACGATGGAACGGACATTATCGTCGTCAGCCGCTTCGTTCAGCGTCTCAATCAGTGCGAAAACCAAGTCTTTATTCAAACTGTTCAAAACATCGGGGCGGTTCATCTGAATGGTCAGCACACCGCTCTCGCTCAACTGCGTTTCGATTACATTACTCATGCCGGTCTCCTCAATGCCTTTTGAAAACACCTTAATGGCAAACCATCTATTGGCAAGTGCGACATTATCTGATTTAATTTTTGGCAATGTTTACTGAGGGAGGAACTCATGAGTGCAGCAGAAAAAATGCCGGAACTACCGGAAACATCAGAGGCCGATATTCGCCGTCTGGTGGACATGCAAAAAGCAGCGCATATCGCTGAAGGCCCAATGACGGCAGAACGCCGTATTGATTTGATTGACCGCACCATTGCGCTGATTGTTGAAAATGGCGATGCCATGGTCGACGCGCTAATGGCTGATTTCGGCAATCGCAGCCCTGAAGGCACGCTGGCCACTGACGTTGGCGGCACGCTGGGCGCATTGAAATATGCCAAAAAGAATGTGCGCAAATGGATGAAAGCCTCCAAGCGTCATTCCATGTTCCCGCTTGGTTTGCTGGGTGCCAGCACACGGGTTGAATATCAGCCGCTTGGTTGTGTCGGTAATGTTGTGCCGTGGAACTTCCCGTTTAATCTGTGCTTCGGCCCAATGGGCTCGATTTTCGCAGCCGGTAACCGGACGATTATCAAGCCGTCAGAATATACCGTGCACAGCGCATTGCTGACCAAAGAGCTATGCGAAAAATATTTCGATGAAAGCGATGTGGCGGTTGTTTTGGGTGGCCCGGAAACCGGTGCCGCTTTTTCCAAGCAACCATTTGACCATTTGCTGTTTACCGGCGCGACATCCATTGCGTCGCATATTATGCGCGCAGCGGCTGAAAATCTGGTGCCGGTAACGCTGGAACTGGGCGGCAAGTCGCCGGTTATCGTTTCTGATAGCGCTGACTTCAAAAAAACCGCAGCCCGTGTGATGACCGGTAAAACATTGAATGCCGGTCAAATCTGCTTGGCACCTGATTACGTCATGGTGCCGGAAGGCAAGGTTGACGAGTTTGTGGCGGAAG
>CBFIHY010000103.1:5729-5988 GCA_965662315.1 Alphaproteobacteria bacterium | reverse complement strand
GATTTTTCATATGCTGATTTTTGAAACCGGGCAGATGTTCAATTTATTGCTGACCGTGTTTTTGGGAATTATGACCTTCGTGCCGGTCCGTTTTATTCATCCGGTGCGGGTGGTTTCCCTTCGGCGTTTGACGATTTTCTGTCTGACGATATGGACAGCCATGGTGTTCAGCTATTTGACGCTGGAGCGCGCCGCTTTGCCGATTTGGTTTGATATTGTGTTTATCGCTCTAGGACTGTATTTCATCGTTTTATCGGCA
>CBFIHY010000103.1:0-5719 GCA_965662315.1 Alphaproteobacteria bacterium | reverse complement strand
TGGCGCAGTTGGGCGTTGCGCGACGGGAATAAAAATTAATGAGCCAGCAAACCACGCAGCAGCAACGCATTCGCGGCATGGGCCTGTTATTTGTCTGCCTGATGGCCTTGGGCATGGGGCACTCGCTGTTTTTTGCAATTTTTCCGCCTTTGGCGCGCGATTTGGGCCTGAGTGAAGTCCAAGTCAGCGCAATCTTTACCCTTTCGGCGGTCTTATGGGTGCTGATGAGCCCGTTTTGGGGGCGGCGTAGCGATGTGTGGGGCCGGAAACCGGTTATTTTAATGGGGCTGACCGGTTTCGGTATTTCAACCGCCGGTCTGGCAATTTTATTGGTCATCGGCCAGCAGGGCTGGTTGCCGTTAATGACGCTTTATGTGTTGATGATACTCATCCGCAGTATTTTCGGCTTTTTCGGCTCCGGGTCGCCATCAGCAGCGCAGGCCTATATTGCCGACCGCACGACGCGCGAAGAACGCACCAGCGGCGTCGCGGCCATTGGCGCGGCTTTCGGCATGGGCACGATTATCGGCCCCGGCTTTGCCGCCGCTTTGGCAGCCTTTCATCTGTTGGCGCCGTTTTTTGCAGTTGCTGTGTTTGCCTTATGCGGCGCGGTCGCGATTGCGATTTTTCTGCCCGAGCGACAAAAACCGGCGGCCAGCCAAAAAGATACACCGCCGCTTAAAATCACCGATAAGCGTATTCGCTTATTCTTGTTTCTCGGCGTCGCCGTATCGACCATTGGCGCGGCGGTTATGCAGGTGGCGGCGTTTTTCGTTATGGATACGTTGCAATTGGATGGCAAGGAAACCGCGCAAGTGGTTGGTGTCGGCATGATGGGCATGGCGATGGCAACTTTATTTGCGCAATTGGTTATCATTCCGCGCACCAATGCCTCGGTTCGCGCATTATTGGTCACCGGCATTATCATCACCATGTTGGGGATTGCCTTATTGCTCATTCCGGCAATGAATGCGGGTTTGTTTATGGTGTCATTGACTTTGCAAGGGCTTGGCTCGGGCCTGATGCGACCGGCTGTGGCCGCAGGCGGGTCGTTGGCCGTCGAGCCTGAAGAACAGGGCGCGGTAGCCGGTTTCAATTCATCAACCGCTGCTGTCGGGTTTATTTTCGTGCCGGTGGTTTTAATGCCGCTTTATCTTTATTCGCCGACTGCGCCATTTTGGGTGGCGTTTATTTTGTCCGGTCTGATGTTGCTGACAACACGTTCCAAGCAATTGGATGTGATGGAAGCGCCAATCGATAAAGAAGAAGTCGAGCAGAGCACCATGTCGCGCCCCGACCGACATAAAAATTATTGATCAAACGCGCCTTGTGATTGCCAGTTTTGCATTTGCTGTTTAACGCTGGCGGCAAAGGCAATCGGTTGGTCCAACAACACGTGATGGCGCGCATGCAGTAAATCAAAATGCGGCGTTTGCGGGCGCAGACTTTGCATGTAATCAACCAATTCGCGGCGCGTGATATTTTCCCAATCATGCGACAAACCGCCAAACATGCAGGCAAGCGGCAGCGGGATGTTTTTATAAATTTCCGGCCAGTCTTTGCCGATGGGGAAGTCGCGATACATATGCGGGTCAAACTTCCAGGTCCAACCGCCCTCGACTTCGCGCAATGAATGTTCGCCGATATAATCGACAATAAATTGATTGGCGCAGGGTTGTTCGGGCTGCAAACGGAACCGCTTTAGGGCCGCGTCGAAACTTTCATAAACCAGCGTGTCGCGCGTTTGACGCGGTTTCATCTCGCCGTTTTCGTCTTCTTCCATATACCATTCTTCATGCGCGTGCGGCGGCCGCACGTAATAATCGCAAATCATCAAAGCAGCCAATTCTTCATGATAGAGATGCGACGTCATTAAAGAGACCATGCCGCCCATGGAATGACCGATGAGCGCAGGCTTCGCTTTAAAGCCGGCATCGCGCACCATGGTGATAACGCCTTCCGCCATAATGTCGCGCTTATAGTTTTGTAGCCAGCCACTATCGCCCATGCCCGGTAAGTCGACCGAGATGACGTTATAATAAGCGGTTAAAAGCGGCGCGATGAAGTCATACCAGCGGGCATGTGCGCCGCCGCCATGGACCAAAACCAGATTTGGCGCATCTGCGCTGGGGCCGGTCCATTTACGGTAATGCAGTTTTGTCTTTTCATAGGCAACAAAACAATCTTCCGGCTGATTGGCTATCGCATCGCGAAACCATTGCGGCGCACTGTCAATACGTTCTCCATCCGGCAGTAAATCCTGCTGGCCACCATTTAACGCTCTCATGAAAAGCTCCTTGAATTGGCGCTGAATTTACATGATTTCCGTCGCTTGTGAAGGCCGATAATATGCCGCGCCGGCGGGTTTTCGACGCTTGACACAAACACGGCTCTCCCATATGTTCGCCGCTTCCGAGGCAGATTTACCTGTCTTGCACATGATTTATGGAGCCGAAGATGAAAGTCCGCAATTCTTTGAAATCGCTGCGTGACCGTCACCAGAAAAACCAGCTGGTCCGTCGTCGTGGCCGTCTTTACGTAATTAACAAAACCAATAAGCGGTTTAAAGCGCGCCAAGGTTAAATCACCTGCGCCACCTGCTTTTCGCTATGTGGCGGGGCTGATTTGATAAAACGATATACGCTGATGCTTGTCGGCTCTCTATCCATCATATTTTTTCTGGGTCTGATTTTATGGGCCCATGATGCGCGTTTGCGCGCGCGTCTGCTTGCCGATATTCCGCAAGCCGGTGACTTTATTGAGACCCGCGCCGCAACACTTCATTATTTATCGAAAAACACCGGTGCGGCGAAAGACAAGCCGGTTTTCGTGCTGATACACGGCTCCAGTGCCAATGCGCATGATATGATGCTGGCCTTGGGCGATGAGTTGGCGGCGCATGGCACGGTATTAAGTTTTGACCGGCCGGGCATTGGTCGCTCGCGTAATAAAATTGCCGATAAGGATATGTCAGACCCGCGGGCACAAGCGCGGGAAATCCATCAGGCCGTGCGCGCCATGGGGTATGAAAAACCGGTGATTATCGGGCAAAGCTGGGGCGGCTCTGTTGCTTTGGCTTATGCGCAAGTGCTGGGCGAGGAAATTACCGCCTCGGTGATGCTGGCCCCGCCAATCATTCCTTGGTATGGGCCGGATTTCTGGGCCAATCGTCTGGTTGCAACGCCGATTATCGGGCCTATCTTCGCCTCAATCGTGCTCGGTAAATATGGCGCGACGCAATTGGATGCCGGTGCGGAAGGTGCCGCTTGGCCCGAAATAGCGCCGGATAATTATGTGCGCGACGCCGCCATTGCGCTGATTTTGCAACCGCGCGCGTTTCGGACCAATGCGGTCTATGCGATGAATTTGAAGCATCATCTGGCCGATATGGAAAAATCTTATACCGATATGCCGGGCACTGACGGCAAGATGCTCATCATTCACGGCAATAAAGACCGCACGGTAAATATTGATTATAACGCCGCCTCGCTATTTGGCATGCGCCCCGATGTTGAGATTTTGGAACTGAACGGGGCCGGGCATTTATTGCACCACACATGGAAGCGTGAAATCACGGCTGAAATCATGCGCCTTTTGGTCGATGGCAAAGTGACGCCGGGCCGGCACGTACGCGAAAAACAAGGCTAATGCAGCCGTTTTTGACGCGTAATTGTGATGGCGAAGCCGATATTGATCGGCGCTTTTTGATTATTTGTGACCATGCCAGCAATTTTGTGCCGCCGGCATTAAACGGGCTTGGCCTGCCAAAGGCTGAATTGGAACGCCATATTGCCTATGATTTGGGGGCGTTGGATGTGGCGCTGGAAATCGCCGCGCGTTTAAATTGCCCCTTGGTGGCGTCGCAGTTTTCGCGCCTGCTGATTGACCCAAATCGCGGTTTGGATGACCCGACTTTGGTGATGAAATTATCTGACGGGGCAGTCATTCCGGCCAATCGCCAAATTGACCGGTTTCAAGATAAAACCGGCTGGCAAGCGCGGATTGATGATTATTATCAGCCCTATAACCAAGCGATTGAGGCGGCGATTGCGGCGGCGCGGGCCGACAATATTGTGCCGATTATTTTGTCTGTGCACAGTTTTACGCCGGTTTGGCGCGGGGTGGCGCGGCCATGGCAGGCAGCGGTTTTATGGGACAAAGACGACCGCTTGCGCGATGTTATGGTCGATTATATGCGTCCATTGAATGATATTTGTTTTGGCGATAATGAGCCTTATTCGGGGCAGCTTAAAAATGATTGCCTGTATCGACATGGCACGCAAAACGGCTTGCCGCATGCGCTTATTGAATTGCGCCAAGATGAAATTGCCGATGCGGCGGGGCAAGAAAAATGGGCCGCTTATATGGTAGCGATACTGGCGCGCGCGGCGGATGAACCGGCTATGCAGCAGGTGCAGCATTATGGTTCTGTTAACGACACAATAGATGGATAAATAAGCAACTCGCCCTTGTGCCGAGGGTGGGTTTTGCTATATTTGCGCCAAATTCAGCGGGAGCATGAAATGACTGACGAAACCAATAAACAAGACTGGGGCGATGAAATGGATCGTCCGGAGCACGAAAAAACCTATCAAGCGTTTTTGGACTATTCAAAATGGGGCATGATTGCTGTCGGCATTATCCTCGTTTTTTTGCTGGTCTTTGTTTACGATTAAGCCACTCGCCCTATTTATCTTTTAAAGAACGGGACCCTAGGAGGAAAGCATGGCTGTTAGCCTGACTGTATTGAAGGAGGCTGCGGGTGAACCGCGCGTTGCCGCCACCCCCGAAACGGTGAAAAAATTATCCGGCCTCGGCGTTAAAGTAACGGTTGAGAGCGGTGCCGGTGCCGCCGCCGGATTTGACGATGCCGCTTATAAAGAAGCCGGTGCTTCTGTCGGTAAAGTAACCGCACCGGTGCTGAAAAAATCAGACGTGATTTTCGGCGTGCGCGCGCCAAGTGCGGCGCAAGTGAAAGCGATGAAAGAGGATGCGATTTTGGTCGCAGCCCTTAATCCTTATCAAAATGCGGCGGCCGTAAAATCTTATGCTACGGCAAAAATTCAAGCCATGGCGATGGAGCTGATGCCGCGTATTACCCGCGCTCAGTCAATGGATATTTTGTCCTCACAGTCCAATCTGTCGGGCTATAAGGCGGTGCTTGATGCAACCAATGAATATGGTCGCGCCTTGCCGATGATGATGACCGCAGCCGGCACTGTACCGGCGGCACGGGTTTTCGTTATGGGAGCAGGTGTTGCCGGCTTGCAGGCGATTGCGACGGCCAAACGTTTGGGCGCAATTGTCAGCGCAACAGATGTGCGTCGCGCCGCTGCCGAACAAGTGGAAAGCCTTGGCGGCACATTTGTCATGGTCGAGGCGGATGAAGATGAAAGCGGCGAAACCGAAGGCGGTTATGCCAAGGAAATGAGCGCCGATTATCAAAAGCGGCAAGCGGCCTTGGTGACTGAGCATATCGCCAAACAAGATATCGTTATCTGCACGGCGCTTATTCCGGGCCGTCCGGCGCCTGAATTGGTGACCCGCAAAATGCTGGAAGGCATGAAGCCTGGTTCTGTTCTGGTTGATCTGGCGGTTGAGCAGGGCGGCAATTGCAAATTGTCTAAAGCCGGTAAAGTTGTTGATCATAAAGGCGTGAAACTGGTGGCGCATGAAAATGTGCCGGGTCGTTTGGCCGGCAATGCTTCTGAGCTTTATT
>CBFIHY010000102.1:0-6030 GCA_965662315.1 Alphaproteobacteria bacterium | reverse complement strand
CATCACCAATCGCTTACATAGCGGCTCGAAATCCGGTGTCAAACGCTCCCGAAGGACTGGGTCTTTCACCGTCTTCAGGTTTTGCTTGCACGCCCAGCCCATCAGATTGCGTTGCCAGCCCGGCTTAATGACGGCTTTTGCAAATAGGTTTTCAAACACCACGCGGTAGAAAGTGTGGCCGAAGCGGGCCAGTGCAGGAAACCAATTTGTCAGTGTGCGTTCGACAGCCGTGTATTTGCGGTCGGGTAGGGGGAATATCCATTGCGGGGTGCGCAAAAACATTTTCAAATCGACATTGTCGGCAGCCAATGACGAGACAATTTGTGCCGCGGTCGAGCCATTGCCGATAAGGCCGACTTTTTTCCCGGCCAGTTCGACATCATGATCCCAGCGCGCCGAGTGAAAGGCGTCGCCTGTAAAGTCGTCCAGCCCGTCAATATCCGGATAGGTCGGGTGATAGAGAAGACCGCAACAGGCAATCACATAATCATGCACCAGCGTCTCACCATCTTGCATTTTGATGGTCCATTGTTCGCCATCATGCTTGCAATCCACCACTTCCTTATTGAAGGAAATATATTTGCGGACCTCATATTTCTCGGCAATCGACTGCAGATATTGCTGAATTTCAGCTCCTTGCGGCAGGCGTGCACTCCAGTCACCATTCGGCTCATTTTCGTAAGTGTAGTAGTGCGATGGTACATCACAAGCAATGCCCGGATAGGTGTTGATGCGCCATGTGCCGCCCAAATCATGGTCTTTTTCATAGATATGAAAGTCAGTAAACCCTGATTTCAAAAGACGCATGGCAACCAGAATGCCGGACATGCCGGCGCCGATAATAAGAATTTTCGGCTGTTTATTGGCCGCCATTACAGCACCTCAAAAATATCATAGACGACTTTGCCGCCGCCAAAACTCCGCATTTTGCCGACCGTGGCGATATTGTTCAGCCAGGCATATTTCTCTGACTGGGTCTCGAAATAGGGGGTGGCGCGGAAATACATATTGTCGCCATCAATTTCCTCGCCTTTTTCCATTGCCTCAGCAATATGCGGCTCCATGCGAAGCACGCCATTGTAAAAGCAGTGAATCGCCGAACCATCATCGCCGTGAAACAACAGGCGCACATCCAGCTTCCAATTGCCATTTGGCTGCAAACGAATCCAGTCCCCACCCGGGCCGACCAGCTTGGCATTGAAGCGCGGGCTTTCAATCCACGCACCTTCAACGTTGAAAATCATCAAATTATCAAGCGCCATATTGGGCTCAGGAATAGTGCCGTGCATGGTGCACAACCAACGTGTTTCCAGTTTCAAATCTTCCATGGGTCTCTCCCTCAATTAGGTCTAGTTAAATTCGATCGGATAGCTGGCCATCACGCGGAAAAACGAGTGTGACCATTCAATATTACCGGCTTTGATGTCGATATTTTTAGTGCGCTGCGCCAGAGCGTTGAACACATAACGCGCTTCCATTTTGGCCAGTTGATTGCCGAGGCAGAAATGCGGGCCGCCGCCAAATGATTGGTGAGCCACATCGTCACGCTGAATATCAAAGCGGTCGGGATCGACAAATCGTTCAGGGTCGCGATTGGCTGCGCCCAGCAATTGCCAAATGACGGCCTCGGCCGGCAGCGTCACGCCGCTGACCTCATAAGGTTGTTCCAGCACCCGCCAGTTGAAAAGGATCGGCGTGTCAAAACGCAAGCATTCATCGGTTGCATTCGAGACAAGGTCAGGGTTTTCACGCAGTTTGGCTAACTGATCCGGGTGCTCGACAAAAGCCCGTGTGCCATTGCCCAATAGACCAATGGTCGTTTCATAGCCAGCCACAATCACGCCAATGGCTTGAATGATCAATTCATCATCGCCAAAGCGGTCGCCGCCTTCTGACGCTTGAATCATTGAGCTAAGCAAATCATCACCGAGATTGTTTTTGCGTTCAGCAATGAGTTCGCGGAAATAGTCTTCCATAGCCGCGCCCGCTTCTCGCGTCCGCTCTTGCACCTCCGGCGGTAAAAACTTACCGAAAAACGCATTGGTGCGGGCGGCTGTCCACTCATTGAATATTTGCCGGTCTTTCATCGGCACACCCATAATCTGGCAAATCATGCGCGACGGCACTTCATGTGCGAGGGCCGGTATCACGTCCATACCGCCTTCGGCCATTGCTTTGTCGAAAGCGGCAGAGACGGTTTTTTCAACTTCTTCTTCCATCAGCTTTACGGTTTTGGCACCAAATGATTTTTGCACCAACATGCGCAAACGGCGATGCGCATCGCCGTCCTTATTCAGCACAAACTCCAGAAAGCTGCCTTTTTTATCCAGCGGGTCAAAATTCGGGCTGTCGCCGTGCATGTCGGTCATGCTGGTCGTCGCGTCGTTAAAGATTGCCTTCACATCATCATATCGACTGATGCGCCATGTGCCGACCGGTGTCAGATTTACCGGTTCTGTTTTGCGCAAATTGGCCAGTTTCGGATAGGGATCGTCGCGGAAATTCGGATCGAAAAAATCGGCCCCGACCCAATCGCCAATGGCTTCTTGTCCAGTTTCACTCATCATCGTCTCCTAATGTGCGGTCCAGCCGCCATCCACTGGCATCGCTACGCCGGTCATGAAGCTGGCTTCATCCGACAATAGCCAGCATGCAGCGGCGGCGACTTCTTCAGGTTGGGCTAGGCGCTTTTGGGCGGCCATCTCGCTCAACATATCTTCGGTGACACCGGCTTCCAGCAAATGTGTTAAAATCGGCGTATGGGTGGCGCCCGGGCAAATGGCATTGACGCGCACTTTTTCCGGTGCCGCTTCCAAAGCCGCGACTTTGGTCATGCCGACAACGCCATGTTTGGTGGCGCTATAGGCGCTTTGCATAGCAAGGCCCACCAGGCCGGCAACAGAGGCATTATTGACGATCGAACCGCCGCCATTGGCTTTCATATGCGCCAATTGGTGTTTCATGCACAGCCAGACGCCCTTCATATTGATGGATACGATACGATCGAAATCAGCTTCTTCAATTGCCTCAAGCGGCAATGTATCAATGCCAATTCCGGCATTATTGAATGCCCCGTCAACACCGCCCAGCGCTTCAATTGTGTCTGCCATGGCCTTTTCAACTGAAGCGGCGCTGGCGACATCTACCTCAAGAGCAATTGCTTTTTCTGATGAATTGGCCGCTATCGCCTCGCAAGCAGCCTTATCAATGTCCCATAGGGCGACGGATGCCCCGGCTGCCACCAGGCTCTCTGCTGCCGCTTTGCCGATGCCGGTTGCGGCGCCGGTGACGATAATTTTGCGTCCCTGAAAACTCTGTGTCATCTCATCCCTCTCATTTGCAGAACTAGACTATTGATTCTATAAAATAGAGTCAATAATCTAAATATAGATTTTAAGGTCTAAATTCTGTAGACTATCTGATATGGACAAGAATCGTTTTAATCGGCATTGACACTTTATGAGCCATATAACTACCCCTCCAAAGTCTCAGCGCGGCGGCAATCGTGAGCGGATTATTGAGGCTGCGATCGAGTTGATGAACCGGCAAGGGTCCAACATCGGCACAGCGCAAATTGCTGAACACACCGGCATCAGCCCCGGCAATATTTATTACCATTTCAATAATTTTTCGGAGATTGCGCTGGAAGTTGTCCAGCGCTTGCGCGAGGAATTGATGCAACATCTTGCGCTACCAACATTCGGGGCGGTCAGCGCAGCTCAATTGGTCGATTATTATGCCGGCGGCGCGGCTATTTTGTGGCGTTATCGATTTGTTGTATCCGCCAGTCGGGAATTGGCAAATCGTTCGCCTGAGCTCGACACACTTTTTCAAAGCCTCACGGATGAGGGTATTGAGGCAATCCGGCGTATTCTGGATAACCTATTTGCCAATTACCCCGGCAAATTGCCTGTCGATGACATGCTTTGTCTTCGTTTGGCAGAAAATATGTGGGTATTATGGAGCGCATGGCCTCGCCATACCCAGACCAAAGGCAGGGGAAGCAAGTTGACGCCGCGCATAATGGCAACCGGCATGCAGCAAGTGGCGCTGACAGTCACCCCTTATGTGGACGCCGATTTTTATCAGCAAGCAGAAGATGGCCTGTTTGAATATATCACAACCCTTGAGAGCCGCTTCAAAAAGGGCTTATAGGGCTTCAGGCTTGATAAGCCGGCCTGCTTATCATCACATCCGGCTCTGGCAGTAGTGTAAACCCTATCCATGAACCAAGCCCCATGTTCCGAGCCGCAGCCCGCAAATTATTGGGGGTGCGGAGGCATTTTACCCCCAAACCCATTCCGACCCCTGCCTAAGTAACCCCCAAGCACCCTGTTTCACGGTCCAAGGCATTGATCTTCAAGCAAATTTGTTTGAGGAGCAGAAATCATGGTTTCTATGGTAGACCAGATGGCATACCAAAATGCGACATACCTGACCAGGCGGCGGGGTGTGCATTACTATTATACGCGGCGCATTCCAAAAGAACTTCAAAAGCGACTGGGCAAAGAGCGGATTGTCGTTTCGCTTTTTCGCCTTGACGTTATCTTTAGCGAACGTTAAAGATAGTTTATGGGATATCAGGGCAGACATGTTGAGGGCAAAGAAACTCGGCTTCGGGTTTTGAAAGTGGCAACCGAATTAATCGCTGCGCAAGGCTATGCCAGCACCTCAATTTCACAGATTTGCAAAGCGGCCGACGCCAAACCGGCCTCTTTGTATTGGGCGTTTGGCAGTAAAGAGGGCCTGCTGGCTGAGGTTATGGAGACGCAAGCCAAAACCTTCTTTGACAAATTTGAGGGTGTGGTCGAACTCGGTGCTGATTTGGACCGCCATATTGGCGATTTTGCTGAAATTTTCGGCTCACAACCTGAATTTTTGCGTCTGTTGCTGGTTTTGTCGCTGGAGCGCCGTGAGGGAGAGCCGGCGATCATTCAAGCGGCTCGCCGCGTGCGCAGACATGCACGCGCTATGCTGGCTGAAACCTATAAGCGTCGTCTGGCCCATCTGCCTGCCGATAAGGCGGAGCCGATTATTGATCGGCTGACGCGCATGTTTTTGATGATGCTGGACGGCATGTTTGTTGCCCAATCCATCGACGCCAATGTGCCCGATATGCTCGACATATTTGACATGATTATTAGCTCAGTTAACGCCGCAGCCGATCGATGGGCTGAGGCATAAATCACAGGGGGGAAACCAATGAGCCAACACACACACGAAACCACGAACATGGTGCCGCCGGCACCGGAAGCCTATTTGAGCGGCGACGAGATTCTCGACAATGCCATTGCGCTGGGTAACAAAATCCGTGATCGCGATTTGGCCAGCGAATATGATGATTTGCGCAGTCTGCCGAAAGACATTGTCGATGATTTACGCAATGCCGGCATTTTTCGCATGAATATGCCGGAAAATTGGGGCGGGCCGGAAATGAACCCAATGCAGCAAGTTCGCGTGATTGAAGAATTATCATCCGGCGACGCCTCTGTCGGTTGGTGCAGTTTCATCTGGACCGATAGCGGCATTTATTCCGGCTATTTGAACCAAGAAGTGGCACGCGAAATGTATCCGGCGCTTGATATGATGACGTCTGGCTGGGTCTATCCGGTCGGCAGGGCTGACAAGGTAGAAGGCGGCTACGAAATTTCAGGCAGCTGGATGTTCGGCAGCGGCTCTACGCATTGCGATTGGTTGGTTGCCGGTTGCACGGTTTGGGAAAATGGCGAAATGTTGTTCAATGAAGACGGCTCGCCACAAACCCGCGTCTGCTATGCCAAGCCCGAGGAGTATGACATTCTCGACACTTGGTACACGACCGGCCTGCGCGGTACCGGCAGCAATGACTATAAAGCGGAAGGTCTTTTTGTTCCCGAAGAACGCAGCTTCATGTTGGGCGGTGAGCCGATGCGGCCGGGGACGATTTGGAAGCGTCCTGATCATTTCTTGCGCAAAATGTCTGGCGTGCCGCTCGGCGTGGCACGCACGGCGCTCAATACGGCCAAAGCCACTCTCAGCCAAAAGGTCGAC
>CBFIHY010000101.1:0-6059 GCA_965662315.1 Alphaproteobacteria bacterium | reverse complement strand
TGGGGCTGGAACGTATCGGTGCGTTGCTGCAAGGCAAGCATGATAATTATGATACTGATCTCATGTATCATCTGATCGAGGCATCGGCCGACCATTCCGGTCAAACGGTTGACGGCAATCATGCAATTTCGCACCGCGTCATCGCCGACCATTTGCGCTCTTCGGCATTTTTGATAGCCGATGGTGTGTTGCCGTCGAATGAAGGGCGCGGTTATGTGCTGCGCCGCATCATGCGCCGTGCAATGCGCCATGCGCATATGTTGGGCACCAAAGAGCCTTTGCTCTGGCAGCTTGTGCCGGCTTTGAAAACACAAATGGCCGCCGCTTATCCGGAGCTAGAGCGCGCCAATGCGTTGATTGTTGAAACGCTGAAGCACGAAGAAGAGCGGTTCCGCGATATGCTGGGGCGTGGGTTGAAATTACTGGATGAAGAAGTCGGTAAGCTATCGGGCGATACGCTGGCCGGCGAAGTGGCGTTTAAACTTTATGACACTTACGGCTTCCCGCTTGATTTGACACAAGACGCGCTGCGCGAACGTGACATGGCCGTTGATACGGACGGTTTTGACGCGGCGATGGAAAAACAGCGGGCCGAGGCGCGCGCCAATTGGAACGGTTCCGGCCAAGAGGCGACCGAAGCGGTTTGGTTTGATTTGCGTAATGAGTTCGGCCCGACCGAATTTGTCGGCTATCAATCGACCGCTGCCGAGGGGCAAGTGCTGGCCATTGTGAAAGATGGTGAGCCGGTCGAAGAAGCCAATGCGGGCGATGAAATTGCGTTAATGCTGAACCAAACGACTTTTTATGCTGAGAGCGGCGGTCAGGTCGGCGATAGCGGCATTGTTTCGGATGATAACGGATTGAAAATCACCGTTACGGATACGCAAAAGCGACTGGGCGATGTGCATGTGCTGATCGGCAAATTGGAGGCCGGAGGCATTGCGGTCAATGCGTTGGTGCATCAGGAAATTGACGGTGCGCGCCGCGAGGCCATTCGCGCCAATCATTCGGCGACGCATTTATTGCACGAAGCTTTGCGCCGTGTATTGGGCGAGCATGTGACGCAAAAAGGCTCATTGGTCAATGAACATCATTTGCGCTTTGACTTCTCGCATCCGCGCGCGATGAATGACAATGAAATCGACGCCGTTGAGGCGATGGTCAATGGCATTATCCGACAAAATGAAGAAGTCTCGACGAGGTTGATGACGCCGGATGAAGCGATTGATGCCGGTGCCTTGGCTTTGTTTGGTGAAAAATATGGCGAAGAAGTCCGTGTTTTATCGATGGGCTTGGGGCGCGCTGAAAATGACGCCGCGTCTTACTCTGTCGAATTATGCGGCGGCACGCATGTGCGTCGCTTGGGCGATATCGGGCTTTTGAAAATTTCACAAGAAGGGGCTGTGGCCTCCGGTATTCGCCGTATTGAAGCACGGACCGGCGAGGGTGCTTTGGCGCAAATCGCGGCGCATGAGCACCTGCTGCACGCGACAACAAGCGAACTTAAAGTGGCGGTGGAAGATTTGCCGGCCCGTGTCGCCAAGCTGGTGGAAGAACGAAAAGCATTGGACCGCGAATTGAGCGAGGCGAAAAAGCAATTGGCTTTGGCCGGTGCGTCCGGTGCTGCCGGTGCCGAGGAAGAGGCAAGCCGCGAGGTGAACGGCACGGCCTTTATGGCGCGCTGTCTGCAAGGTCTTCCGGCCAAGCAATTGCGCGGCCTCGTGGATGACGGCAAACAGCAAATCGGCAGCGGCGTCGTGGTGTTCATTGCCATTGATGGCGACAAAGCCGGTATAGCGGTCGGCGTGACCGATGATTTGACCGATAAGTTTAATGCGGTTGATTTGGTGCAAGCAGGCTCCGCCGCGCTTGGCGGTAAAGGTGGCGGCGGGCGTCCTGATATGGCGCAGGCCGGTGGCTCGGATGTCACGCAGGCAGACGCCGCCATTAAGGCAATCGAAGCGCTGCTATAAATTTCAGGCGTTAAGCTTTAAGCCGACAGCGCCGCTTCGAGATTTTCATTTACCTTGTCGAGGAAGCCCTCAGTGGTCAGCCAGCTTTGGCCTTCACCGACCAGCAGCGCCAAATCCTTGGTCATGGAGCCGCGCTCAACCGTGCTGACGCAGGTTTTCTCAAGCGTTGTTGCAAAATGGGCCAGTGCATCATTTTTATCCAACTCGGCACGCTTGGCGAGGCCTCGTGTCCAGGCGAAAATTGATGCGATTGAATTGGTCGAGGTATCTTCGCCGCGCTGATGCGCGCGATAATGGCGCGTTACCGTGCCGTGTGCCGCTTCCGCTTCCATCGTCTTGCCATCCGGCGTCAGCAGCACAGAGGTCATCAGACCCAATGAGCCGAAACCTTGTGCCCCCGTATCGGACTGCACATCGCCATCATAATTTTTACATGCCCAGATAAATTTGCCGTTCCACTTCAACGCGGCGGCAACCATATCGTCAATCAGACGGTGTTCATAACCAATGCCCAGCTTGTCGAACTGGTCTTTAAATTCATCTTCAAACACTTCTTGAAACAAGTCTTTAAAGCGCCCGTCATAGGCTTTCATAATGGTGTTTTTGGTCGATAGATAAAGCGGCCAGCGGCGGTCCAGCGCATACAGCATGCAGGCGCGGGCAAAGTCGCGAATACTGTCATCGAGATTATACATGGCCATGGCAACGCCGCCGCCCGGGAAGTCATAAACGTCAAATTCTTTGACGTCATTGCCGTCTTCGGCTTCCCATTTCAGGGTCAGCTTGCCTTTGCCCGGAACAACAAAATCAGTGGCGCGATATTGGTCACCAAAGGCGTGACGCCCGATGACAATCGGGTCGGTCCAGCCGGGCACAAGCCGCGGCACATTGCGGCAAATAATCGGCTCACGAAAAACCGTCCCGCCGAGAATGTTGCGAATGGTGCCGTTTGGCGACTTCCACATTTTTTTCAGGCCGAACTCTTCAACCCGCGCTTCATCCGGTGTGATGGTGGCGCATTTTACGCCGACACCGATTTCCTTAATCGCTTCGGCAGAATCAATGGTGATTTGATCATCCGTATCATCACGCGCCTCAATGCCGAGGTCGTAATATTTCAGGTCAATATCAAGATAGGGATGAATGAGTTTGTCTTTAATCATTTGCCAGATAATGCGCGTCATTTCATCGCCATCGAGCTCAACAATTTGGTTTTCAACCTTAATTTTAGACATTCTCTACCCCTCTGCCTTTTGTTGTTAAGCGTATAGCAAAATGCGCCGATTGATTAAAGTCTGACTTTAGCCTATTTCAGCATTATGACGGAAAAACAACATTTTGCGCCAACAATTATCCTTGTTGGCGCCCAATTAGGCGAAAACATCGGCACTGTGGCGCGCGCCATGTTAAATTTCGGTTTAACTGATTTGCGTTTGGTCAATCCGCGACCCGGTTGGCAAATGGAGCGAGCGGTTAAAGCCTCTGCCGGTGCCGAGGCATTGATTGAAAATCATCAATTATTTGACAGCGTGACCGCAGCAACCGAAGACCTTGGTTATGTGGTGGCGACCACGGCGCGACTGCGCGATATGGTGAAGCCGGTGGTGACACCGGCCAAAATGGCGGCTGAAATGCGCGGGCGACAAACGGTCAATAATGATATTCGCTGCGGGATTTTATTCGGTTGCGAGCGCACCGGCCTCGATAATGATGATATCTCGCTGGCCGATGCGATTTGCCGCGTGCCGCTCAATCCTCAATTCTCATCGCTTAATCTGGCGCAATCCGTGTTGTTGATGGGCTATGAATGGTTTCAGGCAGGTGACACAACGCCGGAGACACGGCTTGAATTGCACGAGACCGAACCGGCCAGTCGCGGCGAGGTGAATGCCATGTTTGCGCATTTGGAAGCGGCCCTTGATGCGGCGGGGTTTTTATCGCCGCCGGAGAAAAAACCGGCCATGGCGCGCAATATTCGCAATCTTTTTCATCGCGCCGGTATGACCGAGCAGGATGTGCAAACTTTTCGCGGCATGGTGAACGCCTTATTGCGCTGGCCACGCGGCCCGCGCGACCTGGCTTTAAAGCCGCGTGTCGCAGCGATTTCGCGCGGTCAGCCTGATCCCGGCTCGGAAGGTGAAAAAGCCCCGAAAAAGGACGAAAAACCTGTTTGACATCGCAGGTTTCATAAGTATATTGCGCCAATCCGCGAGAGTTATCTCGCGCTTTTTATTTGAGCAAATGTAAGGAAAGCGCAGCATGAGCAAGCGCCTATCGACAAAGTATAAAATTGACCGCCGTATGGGCGAGAATATTTGGGGCCGTCCGAAAAGTCCGGTAAACCGCCGTGACTATGGCCCGGGACAGCATGGCCAGCGCCGCCGTGGTAAATTGTCTGACTTTGGTCTTCAGTTGCGCGCCAAGCAAAAGCTGAAAGGCTATTACGGCAACATTACCGAGAAGCAGTTTAAGGGCATTTATGCAGAAGCTGTTCGGGTGAAGGGTGATACCAGCGAAAATCTGGTGGGTCTGTTGGAAAGCCGTTTGGATGCGATTGTCTATCGCGCCAAATTCGTCACCACCGTATTTGCCGCGCGTCAGTTTATCAATCACGGTCATGTGATGGTTAACGGTCGTCGTTGTAATATTCCGAGCCGCCGTCTGAAAGTCGGTGACGTTGTTGAAGTTCGTGAAAAGTCACGTAATCTGAATGTTGTGCTGGAAGCCATTCAAAGCAATGAGCGCGATGTGCCGGAATATATGTCTGTCGATCACAGCAAAATGACCGCGACCTTGTCGCAAGTTCCGCAACTGACTGATATTCCATATCCGGTTCAGATGGAACCGAACCTTGTGGTCGAATTTTATTCGCGCAATTAGAGCTGAGAAGGCTCACATCGACAAAAAAGCCCGCCATATATTGGCGGGCTTTTTCTTTATGGCGCGGTTTTCAGTTGAGACCGATTAAACCGCCTCAATGCCTTTTTCGTCTAGGAAGGGGCGCAATTCGCCTTCTTCAAACATTTCGCGAATAATATCGCAGCCGCCGACAAACTCGCCTTTGACATAAAGCTGCGGAATGGTCGGCCAATTTGAAAAGCTTTTAATGCCTTCGCGCAAGGCGTCGTCTTCCAGCACATTGACGCCTTTAAACGGAATGCCGATATGCGAGAGGATTTGCACCACTTGTCCGGAAAAACCGCATTGCGGAAAAACCGGCGTGCCTTTCATGAACAGCACCACATCAGCACTGTCGATTTCGCCTTTAATGAAACTATTTACGTCGCTCATTTTTCACTCCTTACCGGTCAGTCAGTGTCAGGTATGCCGGTTTGTAAGGCCAAAGCATGCAGCTCATCGCCCATGCCGCCGCCCAATGCATCATAAACCATCTTGTGTTGCTGCACGCGGCTTTTGCCGACAAAGGACGCCGATACGACACGGGCTGAATAATGGTCACCATCGCCGCGCAAATCGGTTATCTCCACCTCTGCATCGGGCAGGGCGGCGCGGATCATCGTCTCAAGTTGTCCGGCGCTCATCGGCATTGTCGTGTCAGGTCCGGCCCTATTGCATCAGGGCGGGGAACCAGCCTTCGTTTAAATCGTGCAATTGTGCAACTGATATGGTGACGCTATCACGAATTTTCAATTCAGCGCCAGCAGTAACACCTAATTTCGTCAGCGGCACATCGTCCATCATTGCTTCAAATGCGTCAGCGTTTTCGGCGTCAACGGCAACCAGATAGCGGCCTTGGTCTTCGCCAAACCAAAAGCCATTATCGCCATCGATGCTCATTTCAGCGCCGATCATATGGCTAATGCACATTTCAGCCAGCGCGACAGCAAGCCCGCCATCTGAAACATCATGCGCCGCGGCCAACAAACCTTTATCAATGGCTTGGCGCACCAAGCCACCATGTTTGGCTTCAACTGCCAAATCAACCGGCGGCGGTGCAAACACATCATCATTGCCCAGCACATCGCGTTGATAAAGCGAAGCACCCAAATGGCCATGCGTCTCGCCAATCAGATAAATAATCTGTCCGGTCGCGGTGAACCGATTGCCAATGGCTTTATCGAGATT
>CBFIHY010000100.1:0-6079 GCA_965662315.1 Alphaproteobacteria bacterium | reverse complement strand
CATTATTTCAACCAATATGCCGGTTTCAGCTTTTTCATCGGCCTGAATAACCGCACCGCCTTGCGGATTTTCCGCATGCAGCCGTTCCACATTGGCGCGCACGGCAGGTAAATCGACCTGTCGGCGATTAATGTAAATCTGATTATTCTCTCCAATGGCAATCAAAATGCTGACACGGTTTTGCTTCACCGCGGTTTCGGCACCGGGGCGCGTCACATCCAGCCCGCTTTCTTTGACAAAGCTGGCCGTCACAATAAAGAAAATCAGCATGATGAAGACAATGTCCAGCATCGGCGTCATATCAATGCCGCTTTCCTCTTCCTGTCTTTTATATCTGCGTCGCATTCTCTATCCTCAACCGGCCCTAATCAGCCAAAACCAGCCTATCGGCAAAATGACGAATTTTGGCATTGGCGCGCTGCGTCAACATATTGGCGAAAAACAAACCGGAAAGCGCAATCACCATACCCGCCATGGTCGGCAAAGTGGCTTTGGCAATACCCGCCGCCATAGCGCGCGCATTGCCCGAACCGGTCAGGGCCATCACATCAAATACTTCAATCATGCCGGTCACCGTACCCAACAAGCCCAAAAACGGGGCCAATGCGACAAGAATTTTTATATAGGCAAGACGGCTTTCTGCCTGCAAACGGGCGTCTGAAATCATCATCTCGCGTATCCGATGCGCGGCCCAACTTTTATGCTCATGGCGTGCCTGCCAGCTATTCATATGAGCGCTTGTCAGCGCGTCAAACGGTTTGCTCAAAAAACTGAAACGCTCGTAAATCAGGGTCCATAAAACCAGCGTAACCAGCAAGATGAGCGTCAGCACGTCACCGCCCAATTCGAGAAAATCGCGCAGCTGGCGCAGCACCTCAAACGGATTGAGCAAAAGCCAGAAAATATCGCTCGCTGTCATGATTTATCGCTTCTCGGCATGCGTCGCCATTAAACCGGCGGCTTGCTCTTCCAGAATTTGCACCAATTCACGCGAGCGCGTCGCGGCAATCGCGTGCAGCAGCAATATAGGGATTGCCACAACCAGTCCCAAAACCGTCGTCACCAAAGCTTGCGAAATGCCACCGGCCATTAGTTTCGGGTCGCCCGTACCGAACAAGGTAATCGCCTGAAAAGTCAAAATCATGCCGGTTACTGTGCCCAATAGGCCCAAAAGCGGTGCCATGGCGGCCAAGAGTTTCAGCAGCGGTAAATGTTTTTCCAAAGCCGGCATTTCTTTCAAAATCGCATCATCCAGCTTTAATTCCAGCGTCTCAATATCGGCTTTTTGATTGGCCGCATAAGCTGCCCACACACGCGCCAAGGGCGATGAGCTATCGCGCGGCGCGTCACCGGAATTGATTTGCCCCCGCACAATCCGCGCTGTCAGGCTCAAGCGGTAAATCCGCTCAACCGCCAAACCGACACCAAACAGGCCCAGCAAAATAATCAGATAGCCGACAATGCCGCCTTGCTGCACACGCTCGCCAAGGCTTGGCAGTTGCAATAATAAATCCAGCAAGGCACCGCGGGTCGGGTCAATCGGCGCGGCGGTTAATTGACCGGCCTCGCCATTAGCCAATGCCGCCGCCGCATCGCCGAAACGCGCTGCCGGTTGGCGACCCAATTCGGCAAAACGGCCGTCACCGGCATAGCGAATAAACCGCTCTTCTGCCAAAGCGGTGAACGGGCCAATGCGCAAAATCTCAGCATCAGAGGCGGTGCCGTCGCCATCGACCAGCCGACCGGTAAAGCGTGTCACCTCGCCCTGCGCGGTCATTTCTTGCTGCAAGACAAACCATAAATGCTCCAATTCCTGCATCGCCGGCAGGCCTTTGCTTTGCGCCAGCGCATCCAGCCGCGCGTCTCGCCCGGGCCATTGGCCGGAAATCAGGCTTTCCTGCAATTGACCGCGCGTCTCACCCGCCACTTGCCGGACAATGCCAAACAACTCGCCATAAATGCCCAGCCGCTCGCTCAGCAGCCCTTCCAGCTCGGCCAGCTTCACTTCGTTATCGGCAAAGGCTTTTTCCAGCCTTTCAGAACGCGCTTCTTGTCGTTTGATATCGCGCTGCGTCCGGCTCAATAGGGTTTTTTGCTTATCACGATTGGCTTGAAAGGCCGCTTCGCGCGCGGCGAAATCAGCATTATCGCGGGCGCGACCCTGCCGCACTTGCTCGAGCAATTGTTTCAATGTTTGCGCATCCGCATCACTGACCTGCGCTGATGCCGGCGCCAGCGGTGCCATGAGCAGGGCGATACATAAAGCCGCCATTGCATGACGCAACATGGGCGGTATGGGGAGTTTGGAGAAACAGTATTTTTTCATCATCTGCTCCCCCTATTCGCCACTTGCCGCGGGCTCAAGCAGCACCGGCACCACCAATAATTCAGGTGCTGCTTGCTGTTTGGCAATCCGCAATGCGCTGCGCAAATGGCTGTCAAAATCGCCATCCAAATCGACAAATTTATTTTGCCGCTTATCCCATGCGCCGCTCTCTGCCCCGTCCAGCGTCTGATAAATCAACGCCACGCGGCCAATGCGCAAAAACGCCACCAGCCGCGTCTCGCCGTTCAGATTCATGTCGCCCTGATAGGCTTCAATGGTGCGGCCATATTCATTTTCAATCTCAAAGGCTTCGAGAATTTTGCGATATTTCTCCGCCGGATTGGCATCGGAACGGTCCATTAAAGCGCGCAAATTTTGTACCCGCGCGCGCCGCTCATCAGCCAAAAACGGCACATCCAGCGCCACAAATTGCTCAAGCGCATCAATCATCCGAAACATGAGCGGCATAATATTGCGGTCAATATTGGTGACGTCCTCAATTTGTTGGCGCAGCGACACCATTTCGGCTTTTTGCCCGATAATCAGCTTGTCCAATTGCGCATTATATTCGCGCAACGCATCCAATTGCTTCAACGCCGCCCGGTAGTCACGGGTCAGGCTGCACCATCGGCCAGCCCGTCTTGCGCCAGCTCTTCCAATGTGCGCAAGTCTTCAGCCGCCGCGCTTAACATGGCGGGGGACCCAAAACCCAATACAAGCAACGCCAATGCAGAAATTAATTTTCTCATCATATCCTCATAACCATTCAGCCGCTATTTTTGTGCCGGTGCGTTTTGTGCGCCACCGGTAGCGTCATATACCGGCCCGTTGCGGATAATCGTTTCATGCGTTGCCATTGGCGCCTCCCATTGAAACCACTATAGCCAGCCGTTTGAAATGCAGACAAGTTTTTTGCCGTATTCGAAAAATGAAGTTGAATTTTCACTCTATTGAAAGTCAACTATTCCTATGCACGGCCAAAACGGCTGACGGTTATATATTGGTTATTCTAATCGAGGGTTGAAAGCATGGAACTGAGCTTATCAATGGAAGACAAAGCCTTTCAGGCCGAGGTCGATGAGTTTTTGGAAAGCCATTTGGATGATGAGCTGCGCCGCGCCGGCATGTTGTCCAGCGGTATTTGTGGCGAGCATGAGCCGACCATGCGCTGGCATAAAATTCTCAATGAAAAAGGCTGGGCGGCACCGCGTTGGCCGGTAGAAGTCGGCGGCACCGGCTGGACCGATATGCAGCATTATATTTGGGCCAGTGCTTGTGCGCGTCACCACGCGCCGCGACTTTACCCAATGGGTGTCGGCATGATTGGCCCGACATTGGCGGTCTGCGGTACGCAAGAGCAAAAACAGCATTATTTGCCGAAACTGTTAAGCGGCGAGCACATTTGGTGTCAGGGTTATTCTGAGCCGGGGTCCGGCTCGGATTTGGCCAGCCTGCAATGCAAAGCCGAAAGCGATGGCGATGATTACATTGTTAACGGCACCAAGATTTGGACCAGCTATGCGCATCACGCCAATCATATTTTCTGCTTGGTGCGCACCGATGGCAGCGGCAAGCCGCAGCAAGGCATTTCGTTTTTGCTGATTGATATGAGCACGCCGGGTGTCAGTGTTGCGCCGATTATCACCATTTCCGGCGACCATGAATTGAACCAAGTGTTTTTTGATAATGTGCGCGTGCCGGTGACCAATTTGGTCGGCGCCGAAAATGATGGCTGGACGGTTGCCAAAACCCTGCTGACTTTCGAGCGTTCCGGCGCTTATGCGGCGCGGCTGCAAGGGCGACTGGCTGAGATACAATCATTGGTGATGGAAACGCAAGAAGCGTCTCTTATCAGCCGTTTTAATGAATTGCTCATTCGCGCGCAGGGGCTGGAGATTTCAGAGTTTCGCATTCAAAGCGCATTGGCCGCCGGTCAATCGCCGGGCGCGGCCTCATCGCAAATGAAAATCATGGCCACTGAAACGCAGCAAGCAATGGATGAGGTGATGCTCGAGGCACTGGGCCATTATGGTGTGCCATGGCAGCCGCAAGCGCGCGAGCTTGGCTATAATCGTCAGACAATCGGCCCCGATGCAGCGCCGAAATTGCAAGCCGATTACTTGAACAATCGCGCTGCCACAATCTATGGTGGCTCAAACGAAGTGCAGCGCAATATTATGGCGAAAGCCGCCTTGGGACTTTAGGTCCGCATGAATAGGTCTCGAATGAACAGGTCTGAATGAATAGGTCTGAATGAATTTGACAGAGCCGAATAATCTCACCGCTGAATATTGAGGCAAGACTGCGTGCCAGACAATTATGACATGCAGTCTGCCAATTGTCTTGCGTCCGATTTTTAATTTGGCTAGGCTCGGCACAATTCCGGCGCGGGCCGGTTCTTACTGACGGAGACTATCATGAGCGATAAAATGCAAAAAATTCTAAAAATCACCGGTGTTGCTGCGCTTGGTTTGGTATTGTTCATCGGCATTATTGTCATGGTGGTTTTGAATAATGAAACGGTGCAAGACCGCTTGGTCAAACGGGCTTTTGAGGCGCGTTTGACGGCGCCGCCGATCGAATTTGGCGGCGATAATTTGGATATTGTTTTTTGCGGCACGGCCTCCCCTATGGGTGGCGCGGGCGAGCGCGGCACGGCGCAAAGCTGTGTTGCGGTGTTTATCGGCGATAAATTCTTTCTCATCGATACCGGCGCACGCTCGGCTGATAAGGCGACCGCATTGGGCTTCCCCATGCAACGCCTCGACGCAGTTTTGCTGACGCATTTTCATTCCGACCATATTGCCGCTTTGGGCGAGATGCATTTGGCCAGCTGGGTACGCGGCCGCCCGCAAAAATTGCCGGTCTATGGCGGTCCCGGCGTTTCCAAAGTGGTTGACGGGTTTAACCTCGCTTATAGCCAAGACTACACCTATCGCACCGGCCATCATGGTGAGGATTTCGTGCCATCTGCAACCGCCGGATTGGTCTCACAAACAATTCCTGAAGACGGGGTTTTCTACGACCAAGACGGGGTGAAAATTACCGCCGTTACCGTCGCCCACCCGCCGATTGAACCGGCCATGGCTTATCGCTTTGACTATAAAGGTCGCTCAGTCCTGATTAGCGGCGATACGGTGAAAGACGATAATCTGATTGGTGCGGCGCAAAATGTCGACGTGCTTATCCATGAAGTGCTGCAGCCGCGATTGGTCGGAACCGTGATTGAAAGCTTGGCGGAAAACGGCCAAACGAAATTGTCAAAAATCATTGAAGACACGTTGGATTATCACACCACGCCGGTCGAAGCGGCGGAAGCGGCCAATGAGGCAGGCGCGGAATTGCTGGTTTTTTATCACTACGCACCGGTGCCGCAAAACGCCATTATGGACCGCATTTATATGCGCGGCATTGACGATATTCGCCCCGCAGGTGTTTTGGCGGCGCAAGATGGCACGCATATTTCCATCGCCGCCAATGGCAGCATAAGCGTTTCACAATAAAGCGGTTTTGCCGCGCATGAGGCGCTGAGGGGAAGGGATTCATAGAACTGCAGACAGCTCTATTCGTCTATTTCAGCGCTGAGAAGATAGGCGCCGTCATCAAATTTACTTTGGCAACAGTTGCGCTTTTGGGGTCGCTTTATTTTTATAAACAGCGCGATGAAGCCAAGGGGTTTGCCTATGTGGCCGGATTTATTTTTCTCTCACAGGTGATTGTCGGTGGCACGATATTCTTTCGCACAGACGGCCA
>CBFIHY010000099.1:0-6286 GCA_965662315.1 Alphaproteobacteria bacterium | reverse complement strand
TATAAGCAGCGGCCGGCAAAATTACGTCGGCGCGATGCGCACCGCGATCGCCGTGACTGCCAATATACACAACAAAGGCGTCGCCAAGCGCCGCACCGGCAATCTCATCTGCGCCATATAAAATAACATTTTCAATCGCGCCGCTTTGTGCCGCCTGTTGAATAGCGGCGACATCGTGCCCGCCCTCACCCGGCACCAGACCAAGATCAAGACCGGCAACCCGCGCCGCCGCCGTATGCAGCACATTAAAGGTCGCGCCGGTTTTCTCAGCCAATTCAATGGCCGCGGCCAAAACGGCGGCGCCGTCTTCGCGGGTTAGAGCACCCTGCCCGACAATTATCATCGGATTGTCGGCATTTTTCAAAACCTCGGCAAAGCTTTGTTTATCGGCCAGCAAATCAGCAAGCGTGTCCGCACCGGCACCGATAAATTCGGCCTTATAGGTTAAATCAACCGTCTCACCGATAGCGGCAATCGGGAAATCGCCCATCAGATAGCGCTTGCGAATGCGCGCATTCAGCACCGGCGCTTCAAGCCGCGGATTGGAACCGATAAGAAGCAATGCATCGGCCTCTTCAATTCCGGCAATACCGGCATTGAAAATATAATTGCCGCGCGGGCCTGAAATTTTGGCGCCATCCTGACGGCAATCAATATGCGGGCTTTGCAATGCGTCCATCAGACCCTTCAAAGCAAACTGCCCTTCGGCGCATACCAAATCACCGGCTATGGCCGCGGTTGACGCGCCTTTGCCGTTCAGCTTTTCTTCCACCAAGGTGAAGGCATCTTCCCAGCTGGCCGGTGCCAGCTTGCCATCACGACGAATAAACGGGCGGTCAAGCCGTTGCGTATTCAGCCCGTCCCAAACGAAACGCGACTTATCCGACAACCATTCCTCATTCACATCATCATGATTGCGCGGCATGATACGCATGGCCTCACGCCCGCGCATATCAACGCGAATATTACTGCCCAGCGCGTCCATCACATCGATGGTTTCTGTTTTGCGTAGCTCCCACGGCCGCGCGGTAAACGCATAAGGCCGCGAGGTCAGCGCACCGACAGGGCATAAATCAATCACATTGCCCGACATTTCGCTATCCAGCGAAGCTTCGAGATAAGTGGTGATTTCAGTATCTTCACCGCGTCCGATAGCACCGATTTCCGGCACACCTGCAACTTCTTGCGCAAACCGCACACAGCGCGTGCAATGAATGCACCGCGTCATAATGGTTTTGACCAGCGGCCCCATATTCTTGTTTTCAACGGCTCGCTTATTATCATCAAAGCGACTGGCATCGCCACCAAAACCAAGCGCTTGGTCTTGCAAATCGCACTCGCCGCCTTGGTCGCAAATCGGGCAATCAAGCGGGTGATTAATGAGCAAAAACTCCATCACCCCTTCGCGTGCGGTTTTTACCGTTTCCGATGTGGTGCTGACCACCATATCGGGGGCTACCGGCATCGCGCATGAGGCGACCGGTTTGGGGGCATTCTCGACTTCCACCAAACACATACGGCAGTTACCGGCGACAGACAGGCGTTCATGATAACAAAAGCGCGGGATTTCTGCCCCGGCCTCTTCGCATGCCTGCATAATGGTTGTGCCGGCTTCGACCTCAACCTCAACCCCATCAACGGTAATTTTCAGCATATCGCTCATTACTCAGCGGCCTCCTGCAAAGGGCCATTAGCCAAACGCTCCTCAATAACCGGACGGAAATGGCGGATAAGTCCCTGCACCGGCCATGCCGCAGCATCACCCAGCGCGCAAATAGTATGGCCCTCAATCTGCTTGGTCACTTGCAGCAGCATATCAATTTCTTTTGGCTGAGCGCGGCCTGCCGCCATACGCTCCAACACGCGCCACATCCAGCCTGTGCCTTCGCGGCATGGCGTGCATTGGCCACAGCTTTCATGCTTATAAAAATGCGAAATACGGGCAATCGCCTTAATGATATCGGTCGATTTATCCATCACAATCACCGCCGCCGTGCCGAGGCCCGACTGCACTTCTTTGAGACTGTCAAAATCCATCAACACAGTGTCGCAAATATCTTTCGGCAAAAGCGGCACAGAAGAGCCGCCCGGAATAACCGCCAGCAAATTGTCCCAACCGCCGCGCACGCCACCGGCGTGTTTTTCCAGCAATTCTTTCAGCGGAATGCCCATTTCTTCTTCAACATTGCACGGATTATTGACATGACCGGAAATGCAAAACAGCTTGGTGCCGGTATTGCCTTCGCGACCAAGACCGGCAAACCAACTGCCGCCGCGACGACAAATTGTTGGCGCAACAGCGATACTCTCAACATTATTCACCGTGGTCGGGCAGCCATACAGCCCCATATTGGCGGGGAATGGCGGCTTCAAACGCGGCTGACCTTTTTTGCCTTCAAGGCTTTCAATCAGCGCGGTTTCTTCACCGCAAATATATGCACCGGCGCCATGGTGGACGTAAATATCGTAATCCCAGCCTGACCCGGCCGCATTTTTACCCAGCAATCCGGCCTCATAGGCTTCATCAACGGCGCGTTGCAACGCTTCGCGCTCACGAATAAATTCACCGCGCACGTAAATATAGCAAGCATGCGCGCCCATTGCGAAACCGGCCAATAAGCAGCCTTCCAGCAATTTATGCGGCTCATGGCGCATAATATCGCGGTCTTTACACGTGCCCGGCTCTGACTCATCGGCATTAACCACCAGATAATGCGGGCGACCGTCATTTTCTTTCGGCATGAAAGACCATTTCAGACCGGTCGGGAAACCGGCGCCACCGCGGCCGCGCAAACCGGAGGCTTTGACTTCGTCAATCACCCAATCACGGCCTTTTTTAATCAGCTCGGCAGTATTGTCCCAATCACCACGGTTTTTTGCCGAGGCCAGATCCGCCCCCTCAAAGCCATAAATATTCTTAAAAATCCGGTCTTCATCACGCAGCATTATTGGTCACCCTTCAAAACGGTTAAGCCCCCTTCGGGCTCTGACGCGCGACGGCTGTTCTGCGGACCGGTCGCGACTTCTTTTCCTGCCTGTAAATCATTCAGGATCTGCTCGAATGATTCAGCTGTCAGGTCTTCGTAAAAATCATCATTTATCTGCACCATGGGTGCATTGACACAGGCACCGAGACACTCAACCTCAAGCCAGCTTAGCTTGCCGTCTTCAGTAATCTCGCCTTGCTCACCAATAAGTTTGCGGCACACATCTTTCAAATCATCAGCACCGCGCAGCCAGCACGGCGTTGTGCCGCAAAGCTGCACAAAATGCTCACCAACCGGCGACAGATTGAACATGGTGTAAAACGTCGCCACTTCCAAAGCGCGGATATATGGCATGTCTAACATATCAGCGACGTGGCGAATGGCCGGTTCCGGCAGCCAGCCACCGGCTTGCTTTTGCGCTTGCCACAAAAGCGGAATAATCGCGCTGGCCTGACGGCCCTCCGGATATTTGGCAATTTGCCCTTCCGCCCAGCTTACATTATCCGGCGTAAAGGCAAATTCAGCAGGTTGCTGCTCATGCAGACGGCGCACACTCATCGGTCAACCTCCCCGAACACAATATCCAATGAACCGAGAATGGCGGATACATCGGCCAGCATATGGTCACGGCTCAAATAATCCAGCGCGTGCAAATGCGCAAAGCCCGGCGCACGAATTTTGCAGCGATAAGGTTTGTTTGACCCGTCACCGACCAGATAGACACCAAACTCGCCCTTCGGTGCTTCCACCGCGGCGTAAACCTCACCTTCCGGCACGTGATAGCCTTCCGTGTAGAGTTTAAAATGGTGAATCAACGCTTCCATGGACTGCTTCATCTCGGCCCGCTTTGGCGGCACGATTTTACCGTCTTGCGAGGAAACCGGCCCATCCGGCATATTGTCAATGCACTGGCGCATAATCTTGACGCTCTCGCGCATCTCATCCATCCGCATAATATAGCGGTCATAGCAATCGCCGTTTTTACCAATCGGCACGGCGAAATCCATCTCACTATAGGATTCATAAGGCTGGTTGCGGCGCAAATCCCAAGCCAGACCGGCACTGCGTGCCATCACGCCGCTCATGCCCCAATTCATCACATCTTCTTGGCTCACAATGCCGATATCGACATTACGCTGTTTAAAGATGCGGCTATTGGTCAGCAGCCCTTCAATATCATCCAGCACAGTCAGAAAGTGGTCGCAAAAAGCGTCAATGTCATCCAACAAGGCTTGCGGCAAATCTTGATGCACACCACCGGGGCGGAAATAAGCTGCGTGCAAACGCGCACCACAGGCGCGTTCGTAAAATATCATCAGCTTTTCACGCTCTTCAAAGCCCCATGTAATCGGCGTCAGCGCGCCAACATCCAAGGCTTGCGTGCACACATTCATCAAATGATTGAGAATGCGGCCAATCTCACAATACAGCATGCGGATATATTGCCCGCGCTTGGGCACTTCAATGCCCAGCATACGCTCAACTGCCAGCGCGAAAGCATGCTCTTGGTTCATCGGCGACACATAGTCGAGACGGTCAAAATACGGCACGCTTTGCAAATAGGTTTTATGCTCAATCAGCTTTTCCGTGCCGCGATGCAATAGGCCGATATGCGGGTCAACGCGCTCAACGCGCTCGCCATCCAAATCCATCACCAGACGCAACACGCCGTGTGCAGCCGGATGCTGCGGGCCGAAATTGATTGTAAACCTACGATCGTCTTGCGGGTTTTGGGTAACTTGCGACATGATTAACCCTCCTGCCCTTCTTGCTCTTCGATTGCTTTTTCATCGCCCGGCAAAAGACCGGCGGCGCGAGCGCCTTCCCACGGGCTTTCAAAATCGAAATCACGAAACTCTTGCACCAATGAAACCGGCTCTTGAATGACTTTCTTGCTGTCATCGCAATAGCGCACTTCAACATGGCCGGTCAGCGGGAAGTCTTTGCGCAACGGATAGCCTTCAAAACCGTAATCGGTCAGCAAGCGGCGCAAATCCGGATGGCCGGAAAACAAAATGCCGTACATATCAAACGCTTCGCGCTCATACCAATTGGCCACGTCAAACAGACCGGTAATGCTTGGCACTTGCGTTTCTTCGCCGGCTTGCAGCTTCACCCGAATACGCGCGTTCTTGGTCATTGACAGCAAGTGATAGACAACATCAAAACGCAGCGGACGATTGGGGTAATCAGCCCCGCATAAATCAATCAATTGGGTAAAACCGCAATCAGGGTCATCGCGCAGAAAGCGCAAAACCGGTTCAATATTGCCCGGATTAACCTCCAGCGTCAGTTCGCCAAAGCTCTCCGATTGCCCGGCCAGCTTATCACCAAGTCCGGCCTTAATATGGTCTGCGAGGGTTTGTAAATCAGCCATTTACCGTCCTATCGCTCAATCGTGCCGGTGCGGCGGATTTTCTTCTGCAGCAATAAAATGCCGTAAAACAAAGCTTCCGCAGTCGGCGGGCAACCGGGGACGTAAACATCGACCGGCACAACACGGTCGCAACCACGCACCACTGAATAGGAATAATGATAATAGCCGCCGCCATTGGCACATGAGCCCATGGAAATAACGTAACGCGGCTCCGGCATTTGGTCATAAACCTTACGCAACGCAGGTGCCATTTTATTGGTCAGCGTACCGGCGACAATCATCACATCCGATTGGCGCGGGCTGGCCCGAGGGGCAACGCCATAGCGCTCAATATCGAGCCGCGGCATTTGGATATGCATCATTTCAACGGCGCAGCAAGCGAGGCCGAAAAGCATCCAGTGCAGCGAACCTGTGCGCGCCCAATTAATCAAATCTTCTGAAGAGGCCAGAACAAAACCCTTATCGGCCAATTGTTCTGAGACCTGCTCATAATATGGGTCGGCCATCGGCGCCGGCAGATTTTTCTTCAATTCGGAAAGGTCTTGTTCAGACATTTACCGCTCCTAATGATTAGTCCCAGTCGAGGGCGCCTTTGCGCCACTCATAGGCAAAGCCGACAGTAAGCACGGCCAAGAAAAACATCATTGACCAAAAGCCGAACAGGCCGACATCGCCAAACGCGACCGCCCAAGGGAATAAAAAGGCGACTTCGAGGTCAAAAATAATGAATAAAATAGCGACAAGATAAAACTTCACATCGAACTTCATGCGCGCATCGTCAAATGCTTCAAACCCACATTCATAGGGGGCGTTTTTTTCAGGGTCGGGGTTTGATGGGGCAACCAGCGCGGGCACAACCAAAAGCGCAGCCGTTATGACGGCGGACAGGCCCATAAAGATTAAGATCGGATAATAATTTACC
>CBFIHY010000098.1:0-6309 GCA_965662315.1 Alphaproteobacteria bacterium | reverse complement strand
ATGCTGAAAGGCAAGCAGGGCCGTTTCCGTCAAAACTTGCTCGGTAAGCGGGTCGACTATTCAGGCCGTTCAGTAATTGTGGTCGGGCCGGAATTGAAATTGCACCAATGCGGTCTGCCGAAGAAAATGGCTCTCGAATTGTTCAAGCCGTTTATTTATTCGCGGCTTGAGGCCAAAGGCCTGTCGGCCACGGTTAAGCAATCGAAGAAAATGGTCGAGAAAGAACGTCCCGAAGTATGGGATATTCTCGATGAGGTTATTCGCGAGCATCCGGTGATGCTGAACCGCGCGCCGACCTTGCACCGTTTGGGCATTCAGGCGTTTGAACCGACCTTGATTGAAGGCAAAGCCATTCAATTGCATCCGTTGGTTTGCGCCGCCTTTAATGCTGACTTTGACGGTGACCAAATGGCTGTCCACGTGCCGCTTTCCTTGGAAGCGCAATTGGAAGCCCGCGTGCTGATGATGTCGACGAATAATATTCTGCATCCGGCCAGTGGCGCACCGATTATCGTGCCGTCTCAGGATATTGTGTTGGGTCTGTATTACATGACCTTGCAACGCGATGGCCTGAAAGGCGAGGGCATGTTGATTTCTGACATGGCTGAGCTGGAAATGGCGCTTGATACCGGTGCCTTGACTTTGCATACGAAAATCAAGGCGCGTGTCGAAGAGAAAGATGCTGAAGGCAATCTGGTATCGCGTGTTGTCGATACCACGGCCGGTCGTTTTATGCTTGGCCAAGAATTGCCGAAGCACCCGAATATGTCGCATGACACGATTAACAAGCTGATGACCAAGAAAGAAATTTCAAAGGTGATTGATGCTGTTTACCGTCACTGCGGACAAAAAGAGACTGTCATCTTCTGTGACCACATTATGAAAGTCGGTTTCCGCGAAGCGTGCAAAGCCGGTATTTCATTCGGTAAAGACGATATGGTCATTCCCGAGGACAAGCTTGGGCTGATCGATGAGACGTCTGCGCTGGTTAAGGAATATGAGCAGCAATATATTGATGGCCTGATTACGCAAGGCGAGAAATATAACAAAGTGGTTGATGCTTGGGCGCGTTGCACAGACCGTGTAGCCGACGCCATGATGGGTAAAATTTCCACTGTCGATGCTGAAGACACTGAAGATGATAATTTCATCAACTCGATTTACATGATGTCTCATTCAGGCGCGCGTGGTTCGCCCGCTCAGATGAAACAGCTTGCCGGTATGCGCGGTCTGATGGCCAAACCGTCCGGTGAAATTATCGAGACACCGATTATTTCTAACTTTAAAGAAGGCCTGTCGGTTCTGGAATATTTTAACTCGACACACGGTGCCCGTAAGGGTCTGGCCGATACGGCGTTGAAAACAGCCAACTCAGGTTATCTGACCCGTCGTTTGGTTGACGTTGCGCAAGACTGCATCGTCAATGAAGTCGATTGCGGCACGAAAGACGGCATCACCGTATCAGCCGTGGTTGATGCGGGTGAGGTGATTACCTCATTGTCCGAGCGTGTGCTGGGTCGTGTGCCGATTGATAATGTTGTCAATCCGGCCAGCGATGAAGTGATTGTCAAAAAAGGCGAGATTATTTCCGAAGAGCATTTGAATGCGATTGAGGAAGCCAATCTGGTCAATATTAAAGTGCGTTCGCCGCTGACTTGTGAAACCAAGTCCGGTGTTTGTGCAACCTGTTACGGTCGTGACTTGGCCCGCGGTACGCCGGTGAATATCGGTGAAGCGGTTGGCGTTATTGCTGCCCAGTCTATCGGTGAGCCGGGCACGCAATTGACCATGCGGACGTTCCACATTGGTGGCACGGCGCAGGTTGTTGACCAATCCTTCATCGAGTCCAATGCTGACGGTAAAGTCGAATTGGAAAACGCCAATATCGTGAAAGACAGCTCCGGTCGTCCGGTGGTGATGAGCCGTAATGTGGTCATCAAAATCGTCGATAATAACGGTCTGGAGCGGGCCACCCATAAATTGGCATATGGTTCGCGCTTGCGGGTTGAAGAAGGCCAAGAGGTTGCGCGTGGCGACCGTTTGGCTGAGTGGGAGCCTTATGCGATCCCGATTTTGACCGAGCTTGACGGTGTTGTTGAGTTTGAGGACTTGGTTGAAGGCGTCACCGTTACCGAAACCACGGATGAAGCGACCGGTATCAGCCAGCGTGTGGTGATTGACACGTCAAGCGGCACGCGTGGCAGTGATTTGAAACCGGCAATTGTCGTGAAAGACGATAAGGGCGCGATTAAAACGCTGTCGAACGGCAATGAGGCGCGCTTCATTTTGGCTGCTGATGCTATTCTTTCAGTTGAGCCGGGCGCGAAAGTGCATGCCGGTGATACGCTGGCGCGTATTCCGACTGAGGGCGCATCAACCAGTGATATTACCGGTGGTCTGCCGCGTGTGGCCGAGCTTTTTGAAGCGCGTCGCCCGAAAGACCATGCGATTATTGCTGAGATTACCGGTAAGGTTGAGTTTGGCCGCGACTATAAAAACAAACGTCGCATCGTCATTCAGCCGGAATCTGCCGATCAAGAGCCGGTCGAATATTTGGTGCCGAAAGCCAAGCACTTGTCTGTGCAAGAAGGCGATATCATCGAGAAGGGCGAGTACCTAATTGATGGTCACCCGGCACCGCATGATATTTTGGCAATTTCCGGTGTTGAAGAGCTGGCGGCCTATCTGGTCAATGAAATTCAAGACGTTTATCGCCTGCAAGGTGTGACGATTAACGATAAGCATATTGAGGTTATCGTGCGTCAAATGCTGCAAAAGGTCGAAATCCAACATACTGGCGAGAGTGCTTATTTGAAAGAAGAGCATATCGATAAGATTGAGTTTGAGGCCGAATGCGAACGCTTGAAAGCAGAAGGCAAAGAATTGCCTGTCGGTACGCCGATTTTGCTGGGTATCACCAAAGCATCGCTGCAAACCCGTTCCTTTATCTCTGCCGCCTCTTTCCAAGAGACGACACGGGTGCTGACGGAAGCTGCGATTAACGGCAAATATGACGAGCTTATCGGCTTGAAAGAAAACGTCATTGTCGGTCGCCTCATTCCGGCCGGTACCGGTGGTCTGATGCAACGCCTGAAAGGCGAAGCCGCAGAGCGCGATGCTGAGTTGGAAGCGCTGAATCCGAAGCCGGAATTGCCGGCTGAAGAAGCGGCCGAGCCATCTGCTGAGGCTGAGGCTTAATCGACTTAACCTACTGTTTTTAAAGTAGAAAATATAGAAAACGCCGGAATGGGATTGCCTGTTTCGGCGTTTTTCTTTGCTTCCATAAAAAACCTTTGGATTCAGCACTTGACCGAGGCGGCTGATTCCCCTATGACACGCTTACTTTGGTGACAGGACTGTAGGTTTTCTGCTGTTTCGAGGTCTTACTCGTCACGATGAACTTAAACGCTGTTGAAGATCTGAAGTAAACAATTTGGACACATGATCCGGCCTTGGTCGGATCCTCTGTTTAACTGCCGGAGGCCTTTCGAGGCTGACGGTGAATGGGTTTTGAAGAGCGTGCCGCTCACATCAATAGGCACTGGCTCGGCTGAACCTGTTCGTGTTTGAAGATTGGGAGTAGGCAGTATGCCGACCATTAACCAGCTTATCCGCAAGCCGCGGAAGAAAGTGTTGAAACGTAACAAGGTGCCGGCCATGGAACAGTGCCCGCAGCGCCGTGGCGTTTGCACACGCGTTTACACAACAACTCCGAAAAAGCCGAATTCGGCGCTTCGTAAAGTTGCCCGTGTTCGTTTGACCAGCGGCTACGAAGTCACCAGCTATATTCCTGGTGAAGGCCACAACCTGCAAGAGCACTCAGTCGTGATGATCCGCGGCGGTCGTGTGAAAGACTTGCCGGGTGTCCGTTATCACATTATTCGCGGCGTCCTCGATACACAGGGCGTTAAAGATCGTAAACAGCGTCGTTCGAAATACGGCGCCAAGCGTCCGAAGTAGGGAGCTGTTTCATGTCAAGACGTCACCGCGCAGAAAAACGCCAAGTTATTCCCGACGCCAAATATGGCGACGAAGTGCTCAGCAAGTTCATGAACTCGCTGATGCTGCATGGTAAAAAATCAACTGCTGAAACCATCCTTTACGGCGCATTGGACAATATTGAGGGCAAGCTCTCTCGTGAGCCGGTCGCTGTTTTCCATGAAGCGCTTGAAAACATTATGCCGGCTGTTGAAGTGCGTTCGCGCCGTGTCGGTGGTGCCACTTATCAGGTGCCGGTTGAAGTGCGTCCCGAGCGCAAGCAAGCTCTGGCCATTCGTTGGCTGATTTCTGCTGCCCGTGGTCGCGGTGAAAACACCATGGTTGACCGTTTGTCCGGTGAACTTATGGATGCCCTTAACAACCGTGGTTCAGCCGTGAAGAAGCGTGAAGACACGCATCGCATGGCCGAAGCCAACCGCGCATTCTCCCATTATCGCTGGTAGTTTTCTGAGGACCTCATCCCATGGCACGTTCAACTGACCTTCACGATTATCGTAATATCGGCATCATGGCCCACATTGATGCGGGCAAGACGACCACCACTGAGCGCATTCTGTACTATACGGGTGTGAGCTATAAAATCGGTGAGGTGCATGACGGCGCCGCAACGATGGATTGGATGGAGCAAGAGCAAGAGCGCGGTATTACCATTACATCAGCTGCCACCACCTGCTTTTGGCGTGAAAAGCGCATTAACATTATTGATACACCGGGCCACGTGGACTTCACGATTGAGGTTGAGCGTTCATTGCGTGTCTTGGATGGCGCGGTTGCGGTGTTTGACTCGGTTGCCGGTGTGGAGCCGCAGTCAGAAACAGTATGGCGCCAGGCTGATAAATACTCAGTGCCGCGCATGTGTTTCGTCAATAAAATGGACCGTATGGGCGCTGACTTCTTCCGTTGCGTCGATATGATTAAAGACCGTTTGGGTGCCAATGCATTGGTCGTTCAATTGCCGATTGGCGCGGAAGCCAATTATGAAGGTCTGATTGATTTGGTGAAAATGAAAGAGGTTCTGTGGAAAGCAGAAGACCTCGGCGCTGAATATGAATATGTCGATATTCGCGATAGCCTGAAAGACCAAGCGGATGAATATCGTGCTGCAATGGTTGAGGCGGTTGTTGAGCTTGATGATGACGTTATGGAAGCTTACCTCGAAGGCACTGAGCCGGATGAGGAAACGCTTATTCGCCTTATCCGTAAGGGCACTATCGGCCAAAACTTCGTACCGGTTCTGAACGGTACGGCGTTTAAGAACAAGGGCGTTCAGCCGCTGCTTGATGCGGTCGTTGATTTCATGCCGTCACCGCTGGATGTTGAAGCCATTCAGGGTATTGATGCCAAGACTGAAGAAGATATTGTTCGCGAAAGCTCTGATGATGAGCCGCTGTCAATGCTGGCCTTTAAAATTGCCAATGACCCGTTTGTCGGTTCATTGACTTTTGCCCGTATTTATTCCGGTAAGCTGGAAAGCGGTGAAACGCTGGTCAATACGGTGAAAGATAAGCGCGAACGTATTGGTCGTATGCTACAAATGCACGCCAATTCACGCGAAGAAATCAAAGAGGCTTATGCCGGTGACATTGTTGCTCTGGTTGGCCTGAAGGATACGACAACAGGTGACACGCTATGCGCGCAAGATGCGCCGGTTATCTTGGAGCGTATGGAGTTTCCGGATCCGGTTATTGAGGTTGCGGTTGAGCCGAAAACCAAAGGTGACCAAGAGAAAATGGGTCTGGCGCTCAGTCGTCTGGCACAGGAAGACCCGTCATTCCGCGTCAAGTCGGATGAAGAAAGCGGTCAGACCGTGATTGCCGGTATGGGTGAGCTTCACCTCGATATTATTGTCGACCGCATGAAGCGGGAATTTAAAGTTGAAGCCAATGTTGGTGCGCCGCAAGTGGCTTATCGCGAGACCTTCACCAAGGTTGCGGATGTTGATTACACGCACAAGAAACAATCCGGTGGTTCCGGTCAGTTTGCCCGCGTGAAAATGACAATTACGCCGATGGAGCCGGGTGGCGGATACGAATTTGAAAATAAAATTGTTGGTGGTTCAATTCCGAAGGAATATATCCCGGGTGTTGAAAAAGGCATTGAGAGTGTCCGTGAAAACGGTGTTCTGGCCGGTTTCCCGATGATTGATTTCTCAGTCACACTGCATGATGGCGCCTACCACGATGTTGACTCCAGCGTCATGGCTTTTGAAATTGCTGCGCGGGCTGCTTTCCGTGAAGCGTCACAAGATGCCGGTGCGAAATTGCTTGAGCCGATTATGCTGGTTGAGGTGGTAACACCGGATGAGCATAT